>CALFOL010000778.1 GCA_937919915.1 uncultured Planctomycetaceae bacterium | reverse complement strand
ATTGGCGACAGGATACTCACACCCCGGTACGATGTCGAAGGACGGTCAGGATTTACGGTTTTGCAACAAATCAGAGGAACCCACAATGGTCAGGAAGAAATCGCTCGGCTTAGGATGTCTGATGCTCGCGGGGATTTCGTTCGCTGTGCTTGTGCCGGCGGTCCAAAATGCTCGGAACGCTGCTCGAAAATCAAACGACAAATGAAACCTGAAGGCATTGTCGCTCGCGGTCGCGAACTACCATGACGTTTATGAGTGTTTCCCACCTGCTTATGTTGCTGACGAAAACGGTCAGCCAATGCACAGTTGGCGGGTTTTGGTGCTGCCATTTTTGTCTGACCACTATGCGTCCCAGACGTACGATGCATACGATTTTTCGGAACCGTGGAATGGCCCAAACAATTCTCTACTGATTGGGAAGCGTCCACCCGTTTTTGGACTGTATGGCGGTGATAACGAAGGCTCGCATACGAATTACCTGGCGGTCGTGGGGAAAGACACGGTCTGGCCGTTTGCGGAATCCGCTTCTTACAAAGACGTACGAGATGGTACGTCCAATACGATCATGTTTGTGGAAAACGTTGGCAGCGGTATCGCCTGGACAGAGCCACGGGACCTGAATGTCGACACGATGTCGATGACCATTGATGACGATCCGGCCGACGGTATCAGCAGCTGGCTGCAGCCTCCTGGAGTTGCGATGGCTGACGGAAGTATGCGTGCACTGGATTTAACAACGACAGCGTCTGAATTACGCAGCATGCTTGTCAAGAACGACGGTCAGGGGGTTGGCGGAAAGGCCACAGAAATGCAGGATGGGCGAAATCGTCCGATGCGTGGGATTCAGAAGGTGGGGCCGGATCCGAGCGGTTCGGACGGCGGTGTCGGCGAACTTGATCGTTGATCGGTCGTCGATTAGACAGATGACGCGATATGTGGCGCGAGCGGTGCTTGCTGTGGCAGCAAACAAGCGAGTCACTTGTTCTACGGTGGAAAGAAATCTCGGAGTTGGGATGTCTGTTGCTGGTGGGGCGTTCTAAGTGCCGATGTTCTGAAATGAATGCATTTTCACTTCGATTGATTTGGGGGGGCTGCGTGATGCTCAAAGTACTACTGAGAGCGCTTGATGAAAGAGTTCTGTTTCCGGCGAGGACCAATTATCTTATCGATAAACTTACGCCTCATCTTAGAGAGCACTCGTCGGTGCTGGATTTCGGGGCGTCGGACGGTCGGTTAGCGTACCACCTGCAATCACAACTGGATTGCATCTTCACATGCTGTGACGTGTATCCACAGGAAAAACAGTTCGTTCCCGTTGTGAAGTTTGATGGGGATGTTCTGCCATTCGAAGACTCCAGTTTTGACTGCGTCATGTTGATCGATGTGCTTCACCACGATTCTCAACCGGAAAAAGTCCTGGCGGAAGCGGTACGTGTTGCTCGAAGTACCGTATTGGTGAAGGATCACATTTGGGCCACCCGACTCGATTTTTTCGGCCTGAAAGTCATGGACTACATCGGAAATGCTCCGTACGGCATCTCTTTACCATACAACTATCTGACCGCTGACCAGTGGTATCAGATGGCTGCGGACCTTCAGCTGACGATCGCGGCAGAGGAACGCTATCGATATAACCTCATAGATCCCTGCCGACATATTACGCTCAGGTTGAATAAATCTGGATGAGCCGTGTGTCTATTTTGTTACTGGTGTCCAGGCTGGTGAGTCGTTGACGAGTTCCTGGTAGCTGGCCCTGATTGCTGTGACGAGTTCCAGCTGCTCTGGCAGGCCGCGGTCGGCGAGGTTGACGATTTCGCCTGGGTCGGTGTTGATGTCGTAGATTTCGAAGTTCGTTAGCGCTGCGGTTTTGGCTTCAGCCAGAGTCGTGGGCGTCAGGTTTTGCCGCTTCGGAAAATTGCCGCCGTTGAGTCGCGCGAGGACTTTCCATTGGTTGTGCCGCATGGCGACTCGCGCATCGTTGATACCGTTGTAGTAGGCCCACACCAGAGGTTTCGTTCTGATTGGTACGTTGTTGTCGGTGAATACCGACGCCAGGCTGATACCGTCCAGCGTGCGGTTTTTCGGAAAATCGATACCAGCCAGGCTGCAGGCTGTTGGCAGCAGGTCCAGTGCTGATGCCGGTGCGTCGATGACCTGAGCGGGCTTGATTCCATTCGGCCAGTTGAAGATACCGGCAACGTGAAATCCGCCGTCGTGGGTGTGCAGTTTCTGGCCTCGCAGGTGCCCAGTCACGCCCCAGCTGCGATTCGCGGTGCGATAGCGATTCAGCGTTTCCGGGCCGTTGTCAGCCGTGAAGACGATTAGCGTGTTCTCTGCCACGCCGAGCTTGTTTAATGCGGCCACCAATTTGCCTACAGCAAGATCAACGTTGTGAACATTGGCATAGTATTGCGCCTGATCGGGATGCCATGTGACGCCCGCGTATTGTTCGACGAGCTCGGCAGGTGATGCGACAGGTTCGTGCGGTTCGTGAAATGCGAGGTAGGCGAAGAACGGTTGTTCGGCGTGTTTTTGCACATGATCCGTTGCCCAGTTGATGACTTCATCGGCCGCGATCTGACAGCTGAAGCCTTCGATCCTGCCGACCGGTTTTCCGTTGCGAACATAGTTGACCGGATTTTCATGCGAAGGGGCCGCGTTATTCTGTGTCGCCAGCCAGTGGTCGAAACCAGCGTCACCTGGTTGAGGTTGCTTGTCACTGTTGAAGGCTGCGTTGCAGTGCCACTTGCCGGACATGCAGGTGGCGTAGCCTGCTTTCTGCAGCAGCTTTCCGATAGTGACTTCTTCTTTGCGAAGATGCACCTGTTCTCGGGCATCCGGTTTTGGCGCGTTGGATTCCGGAATCCAGTCGTACACGCCGGCGCGATTCGGGCTGCGTCCGGTCAGCAGTCCCACGCGCGACGGTGAGCAAACAGGAGCTGTCGAATAGAAGTTGGTGAATCGGATTCCTTCGTTAGCCAACCTGTCGATGTTCGGTGTTTGAATGTGGGGGTGGCCGTGAACTCCAAGATCGCCGTAGCCCAGGTCATCGCACAGGATGACGACGATATTCGGGCGCTGGTCGGCAATCGCCAATGTCGGAAGTATCGCAAGGCAAGTGATCATATACCGCATAGATAGACACAGGCAACGTAGAAAGGATGGTGAAACGTTTCCCGTTCTACGATTTAATGAGTGCCGGATCAAGGCTGGCAGAATGCAGAATGTTCATTCGGTTTGCTGGACGTCAATGCTGTTTACCCGTAAGGTTGTCTCCCGAATCACAGCGACCACAACGGCAGTTTTGATGGCGACGACTTACACGGCGAACCCGACTATCAGTTGTCAGAAGCAACACACCTGTCTGGGGTGCCGGGCAGAGTATTTCTATTTGATGGAACGCAAGATCGCGGGCACCGGGGGCACAGAAGCCGCCG
>CALFOL010000777.1 GCA_937919915.1 uncultured Planctomycetaceae bacterium | reverse complement strand
CTACCTCGCGCAAGTCCTTGGCATACCTACACTTTAGTATGCGCTCACGCCAGGCAACACCGCAGCCTTAATCAACGAAGACTTACCGCAACCCGATGGCCCGTAGATCAAGCCAACTCGAAACGTCGACTCCGAGTCAGTTTCCAGCAGGCGACGTCTCCAGAACTGAACGCTTTCCGGAATTCCATCGCGGTTCCGAGAGCCGGGTAAGAGGTCCAGAAAGAATTCCACGTCGCTCGCAACGAAGGACCTGAGGCCGCGCGGTACGATCGTTGTGGCGACTCTTCGGGACACCGGTTCTGACTGCCACTGCCGGAGCTCTTCGACGAATTCACCAACCGATGCATGTCGGCCGGAGACCCTTTTCGAAAGCGCCTTTTGACAAATTCGCTCCAATTCACGTGGCACGGAACTGTTCACGCTTCCCGGTGGTAACGGATCTTCGCTGACAACCTGGTGGAGCGTCTCGTTCATCGTCGTTCCATCGAATGCCCTTCTTCCGGTTAGCATCAGGTAGAACACTGCACCCAGCGCGAAAAGATCGCTTCTGCCGTCAAGTCGATGTCCTTCGCCACGAGCCTGTTCCGGACTCATGTACGCTGGCGTGCCCGCAATCACACCAGAGTTCTGAAAGTCCTGCTCGCGCACCGCCAGCCCAAAGTCCGCGACATATGGTTTGCCGACTGACTCTTCGATGAGAATGTTCCCCGGCTTGACGTCTCGATGAATCAGTCGCCGCTGGTGAGCGTGATGTAGCGCCTCTCCGACAGGAATCAGGATTCGCACACACTCCTCGAACGACAATGGACCGTTTCTCAGCTTCTCGTGCAGTGTAACGCCTTCGATATACTTTGAGACAATATAAGTCTCACCATCACCAGTCTGGCCGACGTCATGGACAGGGACAATGTGAGGATGATCCAGGCTGGCTGCCAATCGCGCCTCTGACAAAATTTCACCAGCGGTATCCGGTTCCGTTGTCTTTTCCAGATTTCGAACCTTGACCGCCACGGGGCGCTGCAGCTGATCGTCGAACCCCAGGTACACACGGCCATACGCGCCGGTGCCAAGGACACGCCCCAGACGATATCGGCCGACAAGCTCCTCCGGAGCTTCAGCAATGAGCGTCAATTCATCTTCATCACGACCACTATCCAGCGTGTCTTCTGTTGAGAGTCTGTCCCGAAGCGTATCCGCAAGATCAGAAAAACGATCTATGAATTCCTGCATACTCGGAACCTGAGCATAGCTGTGACGAAGTTCATATTCGCTTAGCACCAGCTGTAATTTTTCCGGTGTGCATTCGCTGAATTCAGGCAGCCGGTTTAAATACTCTTCGACTTTGAGTGGCGAAGCCGTTCGCCAACGGTAACGCTGATCGAGTAACAGAATGGGGAGCTGCTGCTCTGCGTCGGTAAGTGCGTTTGCGGTTAGAAATGCAAAGACATCCGGCGGTGAGTCTGCCGATTTCCATTGACCCTCGAATTCCGATTCTGCCCAGGTTGGCATCTGCTACTCCCGGTCGCTTCCAACACAATTTTCGCGGATTGCTGAGATTCCATGTTGCTCGTCAGACAACAGCGACTATAACGAATGTGCGAAACAGGCAAATCCTCCATCGATCAGCGTTGTCCGTCCAGGCTACCAATGGCAGTTCCAGTATCGCTTCAGCAAACATCTCGCCAAAAAACCACGAGTCAAGATCAACTGAATGGCCGACTAATTGCCACACCTCGATTTTGAGATACATTTTGAGTGAGGTTTGAAGTCGAAACCTGATAAAGTTTTGCGACGGTGCGAGTAAGTTTTCCTGGTGACGCTGGAGCGTTTCCGAGCGTCAACTCGTCGTGGCTTCGGGTATTCCGCAGTCCTGGCGAGCAGCAGATCGATAGAAGCGTGGCCAAAATTGAACGCCAAACCTGTCAATTCGATCCCGAAGCAATTCGGACGGTACCACATCGAACGTGCCCTGGGGCAGGGCGGGATGGGGGCTGTCTACCTTGCGCATGATGCTCAGCTGAATCGCAAGGTGGCCATCAAGACGCCCAAGTTCACTGAAAAATCGTCGCTTGTTATGATTCAACGGTTCTACCGTGAGGCGCGATCTGCAGCGACCCTGCAGCATCCCAACATTTGCCCGGTGTACGATGTCGGGGAAATCGATGGGATTCACTACATCAGTATGGCCTACATCGAAGGTCGACCGCTGTCTGATTCGATGAAGTCGAAAGAACATCCTCCGATCGCAAACGTGATCCGTGTGATCCGCAAAGTTGCCCTCGCTCTGCACGAAGCTCATGCTCTGGGACTTGTCCATCGTGACCTAAAACCAGCAAACATCATGATTGATCGCCGTGGCGAACCGATCGTGATGGATTTCGGTGTGGCTCGACAATTCGGCACCGACGAAATCAATGAACCTGCTGGTGGTTCTGCTTTGGGGGGGGCGATTCTGCATCAGAAAGTCGAAGCGAGACTGACGATGGAAGGAACTGTGGTCGGAACTCCAGGATACATGTCTCCGGAACAGTTGCGAGGCGATCCTGCCTTGCTTGGGCCACCAGCTGACGTTTATTCCCTGGGTGTTGTGTTGTACGAATTGCTGACACGGCAGTTGCCGTTTCCCGGCGACGGCACGTTGATGTCTGTCATTAACTCCGTCATGTCAGATCCACCGCCGAATGCGTCGAAGGTGCGGAGAGAAATTGAACCTCGGTTTGCAGCGATCTGTCAGAAGGCAATGGCGAAGCAAATCTCAGAACGCTACGAATCCATGCAGGCGCTGGCGATGGCGTTGACGTCTGCTCTGAAGTCCGATGCGGGCGAAGCGAGGTCGGGGGAGTCCGACGCCAGACTTTCGCCTGAACTGGTTCGTACCAGGGAGCAAAAGGAATTGGCCAATTCGTTGTTTCAGGAGGGCCAGTTTTCCGCGGCAGCTTCGATCATGGAGAAGATGGTGGTGAGCGCGCCGGCAGAGCCCAATCAGTACACGACCTGGGCTCGTGAAAACCTGCTCTTGGCTCGGGAAAAAGCCGAGGGAATCCTGCTGGACGGTTCGGAATCAACGGATGATTTGTGGGGCGAGAGTTCCCGCACTTCCGGGAAGACGAGCAGTGGTGTGAAGTCGAAAACGGGGTCCCGAAGACGACCTTCAAAGTGGAAGAAAAAATCCGGGTTACCAACATGGGC
>CALFOL010000776.1 GCA_937919915.1 uncultured Planctomycetaceae bacterium | reverse complement strand
GTGGCGGCTACGGTGGTGGCGGTGGTGGCGGTCGTGGCGGCGGCGGCGGCGGTCGTTACTAAGTCGACTGCTTAAGAACATCCGAATCGAAGGTGCCTGCCGGAACGGTTAGGCACCTTTTTTATGCGCCGTCCGGATCTTCTGACACTTCGTCGGGCACCAGCAATTCAGATGGGTAATCCACCTTAACCAGAAACAGCCCATTCGCCGGAGCCGTCGTACCAGCCGACGCACGATCCCGAGACCCGATCACCTCAGCGATATGCCGTGGAGGCTTCTTTCCACTACCCACCTGTACTAATGTGCCAACGATTGCTCGCACCATGTTGTACAGAAACCCGTCGGCCATGATTTCGAAGCAGATCAGTGGTAAGTGTGGATCCTGATGGGGTCTCGCGTTTGCGGACATCCATTCGTGATCGGTGGTCCACATCGACCAGTGCGGCACGCGCGTCAATGTGGCTTCCATGATCGTGCGAACACTTGTGGCTTTGTTGGGGTAATTCGTTTCGAAGCAGCGAAAGTCATGCGTACCCAACAGGTGCGGCAGCGATTGCTGCATCGCCGCAACGTCCAGCTCGCTGCGGTGCCGAAATACCTGGTGCCTCAAAAATGGAGGCAAGATAGCCCCGTCAAAAATCAAATAGCGGTACCGTTTCCGAATTGCCGAATACGTGGCGTGGAAATCCGCAGAGACCTCCTGCGAATTGACGATCGAAATATCGTCCGGAAGATACCTCTGTAATCCGCGACGAAACTGCCCGCCCGGGATCTTCGATTCCGTCCGAAAACTTGCGACCTGCCCCAGAGCATGCACTCCGGAATCCGTTCTGCTTGAGCACAGTACTCGGGTGTCGGTGCCAGTCAGTTTTTTGACAGCCGTCTCAACGAACTCCTGCACCGTTGGCGCATCGGGCTGAACCTGCCAGCCGCAGTATCGAGTGCCCTGATAGGCGACGGTCAGCATGATGTTACGAAACATTTGCACCAGCCATTCTCAGGCGATCCAGGGACGCGCGTCCTGCTGTTGTGGATTGTGGGGATGGAGAAGTTGAGAGCGTCTACCTGGGAGCTTCAGGAATCTCATCCATGTTGATTTCTTCTGTTACTTCCTTCACAGGCTGGGCTTTTTGAATTCGAAACGCGTAGACAGCGTAAACCCGGTCGCCCATTCGCCACGGCCACGGATCGATCGTATGCACCGACTCTGGCCCGCCCGGCAGGCGCGTCAGCATGTTCAGGTCCGCAAGCATAAGCGCCGGATTGGCTCCACTGAAGAAATTCCCTGCGTTGACCAGTTTCTTCACGAGCTCGGGCGTGCTTTGCAAAGTTGCGGTTTTCAATTCGTCGGAGGTATCTGACGAAACGACGTCGCTGATAAACACAGCCACTCCGCCCGGACGCAGCATACTCAACAGCCGCCGCAAATGGCCCAGACGAATGGCCTTCAATCCGTGTCCAAAGACTGGATGATCCTCACCCACCAGACGCCCGAACGTTTCGACAATTTGGCTGAACACGCACAGGGAGATCACTACATCCGCAGGAGGAACATCGGCGACTCCGTGCTCTGAAGTCAGTGCCTGCAAAACGTTCACACTGTGTTCATTGTTGGACGGGTCTAATGAAAAATCTCGCGTCGTCAGTGACATCAGAGGTTCTGCAATGTCGGCTGGCGCGTGGATTTCACATTGCCCGGACACGCCCGATTGTTGTGCGGCAGTTGTTACTGCCATGGCGTCGACGTCGACAAGGTGAATCTTCGCAAATTGTTTTGCCAGTGTTGGAAGATCGACGTCCAGGCAGTTCCCGGCGCCGAGGAGAATCACCGATGAGCACTGGCCGTCTTCGGCCCCAGTCAGGTCTTTGACAGTTGCCCGAATCAGCTTCATCACCTGCTCGCGATGTCCCTGATAAGAATCT
>CALFOL010000775.1 GCA_937919915.1 uncultured Planctomycetaceae bacterium | reverse complement strand
CCGCGGGTTCTGCTTCGGCCGCAGCATCTGCGGACTCAACTTCCTCGTCACCTGCAGCACCAAGACTGAACAGTGGTCCGGCACCAGCGCCCATTCCACCCTTCAGATCTTCTGCCTTGGCAGCAGCTTGAGCTCCAGCACCGCCTCCACCTGAAGTCGGATTTGCTGCAGCACCGCCACCAGATGCGGCTTCTGCAGCTGCTTCTTCACGTATCTCTACGTCAGATCGCATGCTCAGACCGATCTTACGATCTGCCGTGTCTACTCGCAGAATTCGAACTTCGATTTCGTCGCCAACATTGACCATGCTTTCCGGGTGTTCGATCTTCTGATCAGACAATTCCGAAACATGCAACAGGCCTTCCAATTCGTCTTCCAGCTCAACAAAGACACCGAAGTTGGTGATCTTTGTGACCTTGCCTTTGACGCTGCTGCCAGGGCTGTACTTTTCCGGAATCGTGGTTTCCCATGGATCCAGATCCAGTTGTTTCAGACCCAAAGCGATTCGACGACGGTCCTGATCAACTGACAGAATTTCGCATTCCAGATCGTCGCCCTTTTTTAGCATCTCGTTTGAGTGCGAGATCTTTCGAGTCCAGGACATGTCGGTGATGTGCAACAGACCATCGACTCCTTCTTCAAGTTCAATGAAGGCACCGTAGTTCGTCAGGTTGCGAACAGTACCGGTCACCTTGCTGCCCAATGGGTACTTCTCAAGCACATTGTCCCATGGGTTGGCCTGAGTTTGTTTCATGCCCAGAGAAATTTCCTGCTTGTCCTCGTTGATTCCGAGAACCATCACTTCAACTTCGTCGCCAATGGCAACAAGTTCGCTTGGATGATTAACTCGGCGAGTCCAGGACATTTCGCTGATGTGAACCAGACCTTCGATACCATCTTCCAGTTTGACGAACGCACCGTAGGACAGCACGTTGACAACTTCCCCGGTGATGCGAGCATCGACAGGGTACTTCTCGGAGATGTTTTCCCACGGGCTCTTGGACTTTTGCTTGAGTCCCAGAGCAATCTTTTCTTTTTCGTAATCGATATTCAGAATCATCACTTCGATCTTCTGATCGATCTTAACCATCTCAGTCGGATGGTTGATTCGTCCCCAGCTCATGTCTGTGATGTGCAGCAGACCGTCGATGCCGCCGAGGTCAACAAACGCACCGAAATCGGCGATGTTCTTGACGGTACCCATGCGGGTATCGCCGATGGTGAGGTGTTCGAGAAGTTGTTTCTTTTCTTTCTCGCGAGCTTCTTCGATCAGGCGGCGACGAGACACAACGATGTTCTTGCGAGCTTCGTCGATCTTCAGAATCATACATTCGATGTCTTTGCCGATGTAATCCGCGATGTCGGATGGACGGCGCACGTCCACCTGACTTGCTGGCAGAAACACGTTGACACCGTTCTTGATGACCGTTTCGCCGTCGACTTCGCGGCCGATCTGAACCAGTAGACCACCTTTGATCTTGCGAACAACCGGGCCCTTGACAACATCGCCTTCGGCGTGTGTCTTAATGATGTCTTCCCAGTCGCGTACTCGACGCGCCTTCTTCATGGAAAGAACGATCAGACCGATTGAGTCTTCAAACTCTTCCAGGAGCACCTCAATGAGGTCACCGGGTTTCGGCAGGACTTCGCCGTCTTCCCATTCTTCACGTTGAATAACGCCTTCACTTTTGTAACCGATGTCAACAACGACTTCTTCGGAGTCAACTCGGACAACGGTGCCGTTCAGAATGTCATTGATGTCGTAAGTTCTTGCCTGGAGGTGGATCTCACCGTCCAGATCGATATCGCCCAAAATCGCATCGAGCTCAGCATCATCAATGTCAAATTCGCGAAGGAGGTGACGGTCAACCATAATTTAAGTGCCTGAAACTGGTCGAGCAGCCAGCACAATGCTGGAACACAACCGATAAAAAGAGGAATTCAGCAGCCCGGGCGAGAACACTCTCAGCCGCGAAAATTGAGCTTTTGCCAAACAAGTCGCTGATGGTATCGAATCTCCAACCCTCCGTCCAGAAGCGGAATTGCCTACTTTAGTAATAGTTTTCCAAGTCGGAATGTTGTCCTGGGTCTCAGAATCGTCAATGCCGTCACTCGGTTTTGTCCTTCAGCCAGCCCTTCATTGATTCCTTCTGTATTTTTTCTATTGGGTCGGGCAAAAAACACTGCGTTCTGCGTCCATACATCCGACGGCGGCGAACGGGGTGAGCAAAAATCATTGAAAATGTTGAGAAATCAGCGAATTCGTGAGATGAGAGCGACAGCAATCGGCCGTGAATGCCGATGAGTAGCAAACTGGGAAAGCAAAGTCAGAAATGACGGTTTTGTTGATTTTGAAAGTTGCTGAACCATTTGCCGTAAAGAGAATGCGTGAAGAAGTTTGTGTCTAAAGTGTTTGCAAACAGATTCGAAATCGTTATCTTTCCGGCATGATCCACGCAGACATTGCGTGCGTTCCCCATTTCGCCGACGACTTTTACGAATTCACTTTGGAGATGCTTTGTGGTTAAGTTGCGACTGCGTGACAACGAGAACGTCAATGATGCGGTAAAACGGTTCCGTAAACTGGTAGAACATGCTGGCATCAAACGCGAAATGCGCAAGCGCGAGTACTATGAAAAGGCGAGTGACATTGACCGACGCGACCGTCGCCGCGCTGTGATGCGAATTCGCAGTTCACAGCGAAGTCCTCAGATCGGCGGCTAGTTCGCTGACTGCAGGCGAAGCAGTACTCCACAGCAACGAGCCCATGCATCAGCGTTGGCTCGTTTTGTTGCGCGCTGCAGCCACATGACAGTCCATGATTAGTCTTCTCAACCAGAGCGTGTACGATTCGTCCGATCGCTGACAGCGATCGGGAAAACTTTGCAGCGGCCATCGCCGTCTTCTGGAATCGGCTCAGTTTCTTCGTGTTTATTCTTTGGATTCCGCCAAGCATGCTGTAGTGTACCCGCCAACTGAGCCCTCGAAGTCCACACAACTTCGACAATCACGACCCCGTTGGTCGAAACACCGGACATCGCAAACAGCGATCGTTCCTCAGGGCTCAAAAAGCGACAGGTCTTCCGAACGTTCTGCCTCCGAAATACCGGGTACGGCACGAACAGCCTACGTGAACGAAGCAGCGTCGCTCTCTGTGTATTCAGTTTGAAGCGTACGCCCCAATCACAGTTACGGCTCTTTGACGAGACGCTCGCGCCCCCTTCGTTGACCGAAGGAGGTGGCTCCACTTTTTCCCATGAATCCAAATTTCTATGTCTGACAATACGCCCACACCCCAGGCTGAATCTGCCTGGTCTTCTTTCGCAACGTTTGAGATGCCGACGTCGAATATCGTCCTGGATCTTCCACAGCTCGGTACGTTCGACCTGAATCAGCCGGTCGCTGTTTCTGCTGTTGAGCCCGTCGAGGTGACAGAAGTTGAGTCCGTTGAAGAGGCAGAAATTGAGTCCGTTGAGGTTGCAGAAGTACAGTACGTCGAGACTGTCGAAACCGAAGTTGTGGTGGAAACGCCGACCGTTGCGACTGCAGAGGTACAGCCTGCTTTCGAGGACACTGATTCGGCTGATGAATCTTTCATCAATGTTCAAGTGCAATCTGTCCCGGAATTGGATGACGACATTCCGGATGTAGAAGAATTTGATGACGTGTTGCAACGTCCTCAACCCGTCGCACAGAAGCTGACGCCGAAAGCAGACGCAGTCGCGAATAGTGTTCCCAGCAAAACGGCGCCTACCGTGGCCGTCACTGCAGCTTCTATAATCGATCGCATCAGACAGAAGCAACAAAGTGCAACTATTCCGCAAGGCGTGGCCGTAGAAAAAGCTGCTCCGGTTGTCGCTGCACCGGTTGTCGCTGCTCCGGTTGTTGCTGCTCCGGTTG
>CALFOL010000774.1 GCA_937919915.1 uncultured Planctomycetaceae bacterium | reverse complement strand
CAGAACGAGACTTTCTTCGAAACTGCTCCTGCGGCACGCCCTCAAGCCGTCGCGGAATCACTGCTCTGACAGCGATGGCGCTCGCCGAACGGCACGACCTGAAGCTGCATCTGCTGGGCACCGCGCCTGTTCCGAACGTTTCGGATGCACTGCGCTCAGCGGCGAAGAACCGTTCGCAGTTTCGGCGTCAGATCATGGCCACGGCTACGAGTGATCAGAACCCCGTCGAATTGTGGCGAAACACTCAGAAGGCGATCGAAATCGATATTACCCTTCAGGAATGTCAACGGCGAGGAATCCAGGCAACATATCACTGCTGCGATGTGTCCGATCACGATTCTGTTGCGCGTGTGCTGACGGAAGTTCGCCGACTTGATGGAACGATTCACGGAATCCTGCACGGGGCCGGAGCAGGGCAGGACTCGCGATTCGATCGGAAGCGGCCGGACAAGGTCGAGAAATGTCTGTGCGCAAAAATCGACGGAGCAGTGCAACTGATGGATCAGACGCGACAGGATTCGTTGGAATGGTTCGTCGCCTATGGTTCAATCAGCGGACGATTCGGTGCGAATGGTCATACCGACTATTCGCTGGCCAATGACATGATGGCAAAGCTGGTCGACCGCTATCGCAGCGAGCGGCCTGAAGTCTCCAGCGTGACGTTTCACTGGCATGCCTGGGGTAATGTTGGCATGGCGACCAAGCCGGAAGCAAGACTGGCTCTGGAAATGATCGACATGGAGTTCATGCCGGCGGACGAAGGTGTGCATCACTTTCTGCAGGAGCTGGAATTCGGTGGCGATGAACCTGAGGTGTTAATCACGGACGACAGCTACTTCGGAAAATTCTTTCCGGCAGAACGTATTAATGATCAGTCCGCGGCAGCCTCTAAAGCTCGTCTCCCACTGTTGGATTCGGCGCAAACCGGAAGCCGGAAATCAGCTGGTCTGTCTTCCATCACGCTGAATCCCCTGCAGGATCGCTTTCTATCGCAGCACAAAGTTGCGCAACGGCCAACGCTGCCGTTTGTTGTCGCATTGGAATTGATGGCAGAAGCGGCCCGACAGCGGTCCGGAAAAAACTGCGTAATCAAGTGTCGCTATGTTGTCGCCCGTCAGGCGATCAAGTTTGCGACCGACAATCCACTGACGGTCACTCTGTCAGCAGAGCCAGCGAAAGGCCATTGGCTGAATTGTCAGCTGCAGGCGGACGTTCGTCGGCGGGATGGTCGACTTGTTGCAGAAAACAAAACGTTCTTTCAGGGGCAGTTTAAGGTGGCCCACGAACCTGCGCTGGGTAAGGCTGCTATGCCGGACACGTCCGGGCTTAATTGGGAACTCATCAAATATCCCGAACGAGACGCTCACATTTACCATGGCCCGGAACTGCAGTGTCTGCGCAAGATTGCGATTAGTGCTGACGGTGGCTGGGGCATGATCGCGGCTTCAGCAGCTGTTCGGCGCTGACCGCACGCGGGACTGGACGGTCCCTTGTGCAACAATGGACGCATGCCTGTATGCCGTGGCTGTTGTGGCCTGGAAAAAGTTGAGCAAAGCGAGTCTGCCAGTGCGGTTTGGCACAATTCGCTTTGGACGAATTCCTGATACAGGGGAACCGTGTTTTGTGCAGGTCAGCGAGCTGCGAGAATCAAAAAGTGGTCTGATTTGCCACTTCGATCTTAGAGGACAAAACGGTGATGTCTTCCTGGATGTCGAAAATTATGAAGTTGCCTGGCTGGGGTAGCCGGTCCATGCGAGCCAACGCTCGAAAGCACGCCGTTGTCGCTCTGTGAACTTAACTCAACGGCCACAGGTTCCCGAGAATAAGCACTACTAAACATGTATCACAGTGAGACATCTCTGAAACCTCGACTACAGCCGAAAGACTATCATTCGGCTGAAGTGTTTGCGGATGAGCGACGAGCTATCTTCGCTGAGTCGTGGCACCCAATTGGTGTCGCCTCAGCCATCAGGAATTCCGGAGACTATCTTTCGGCCGATGTGATGGGTGTTCCGATTCTGGTACGCAATTTTGACGGTGAGTTGATCGCGTTGCGAAACGTGTGTGCTCATAGACAATGCTCGCTGGTGTCCAAAGCAGCCGGAAAAAGCGAGAAACTGAAATGCCCCTATCACGGTTGGGAATACGGTGCGGATGGGCGCACGCGAAAGATCCCGGCAGCCACCAACTTTCCACAGTTTGACCGTGACGAATATCGTCTGGATCGTTTTCCTCTGGAACAATGCGGTGACATGCTGTTTGTGAAGCTCAGTGCTGAAGGACCGACGTTACAGGAATGGTTGGGCGAATACTATGACTCGTTTCGCGGCTGGTTTTCAGAACCTGATTTTCGGATCGCGGCTTCGCGTCGAATCAGCTATCCAGCCAACTGGAAGATTCCGGTGGAAGCATCTTTAGAGAGCTACCATATTCCTGAAGTGCATCCGATGACATTCGGAGAGGATCCTGGCGAACCCGGCAGCGATCACTTCTTCACAGACCATGGCAGTTCGTTCCATGCAACACTTGCGGCTCCACGCTTTATTGATCGGGCTCTGAGAGTGTGGGAACGGCTGCTCCTTGGATTTCTGGGGATCGAATCGCAGGGACATTATCGGCATTACCACGTCTACCCCAACCTTTTCGTGTCGTATACAGACTCATTGAGTCTGGTTCACTTTGTGATGCCTGTCAGTCCAACAGAATCTGTTGGGTGCGCTTGGCACTTCGGCCGGGCGCCTGCCAAACGGGGGTGGATACGAAAAAAGATCGCCGGGGCCTGGGGGAAATTCACCGGTGGCCTTTCGTTCCAGGTGTTAAATGAAGACCTTCACATCTACCCAAAAATCCAAAGTGGCACAGTCGCCGCAACGAAACCAGGGCTGTTCGGACGGTGTGAAGAGCGATTGTATTCGTTTCAGGACTTCGTCTACAGGAAGATGAACAACGTCGACTCAGTCACCGAGTCAGCGGCGCCCGAACTCCAGGATCAACAGCCCGCATCGTGCCCTTCAGATTCGGAGTGTGGCGATGATTGATCTCCGTGGAAAGACGGCCCTCGTCACTGGCGCATCGCGAGGAATCGGTCGTGCATGTGCGGAACGTCTGGCGGCATGCGGCGCGAACGTTGTTGTGAACTTTCGCTCATCCAAAGATGCCGCAGCAGAAGTCGTGCGTTCGGTTCAGGCAACAGGGGCAATGGGCATTGCCGTCCGCGCCGACGTGACCGAAAAAGAAGACGTCGTGGCTTTGATCGAAGTGATCGAGGATCGGTTTGGTCAACTGGACGTGATTGACGCGGCCGCCGGTGGCTTTCGTCCGCTGATGGACCTTAGTCCGGCGAACTGGGACGGTGTTCTGCGAGCGAACTCGGCACCTTTAATCTGGCTGACACAAGCGGCTCGACATTTGCTGCAAGCAGCGGCTGGTCCTGCCAAGGTCATTGCAATTTCCAGTCACGGCTCACAATGGGCTGTACCGAATTACGGCGTGATCAGTGCGTCCAAAGCGGCACTTGAAAGCCTTGTGCGGCATTTGGCTCTGGAGCTGGGGAATACAGGAATCAACTTCAATTCTGTTCTTCCAGGCGTCGTAAACACAGAAGCCATTCGCACCATGCCAGGTGCTGATCTGGTTCTGAAAGCTGCCGGCGAACAAATGCTTGTCAAGGCGAACCGGATTGACCCCAACGATGTTGCCGGGGTCGTCGCGTTTCTGGCAAGTCCACTCAGTGACTTAATTCAAGGGCAAACGATCGTCGTCGACGGCGGCGTCAGCATTCGAATTTGATTCATGAATATGCCGAAAAGATCAATTCAGACGCTGACATCAGAGACTCAATCGTCGCGGGGAACTCGCGCTGACGCCGATTGAGAATTTTCTCTGGTCGTCTGGCGCACCTGATAACCCGATGATTATGCGCGTGATCCTGCGATTTCATGGACGCGTGAATGCGGAATTGTTTATCGAGACGTTCAAAATGGCGCTCGATCGGCAGCCCCTTCTGAGCAGCATTGTCGATGAGCGGGATGGCCGCCCCGTTTGGGTCCCAGCGAGTCACACAACGGAGCCGATCTGGGAAGACGCCCTGCCGCCGAACGAGCCCGAAACCGGCGAATTCATTGAACACATTGATTTGCGAAAAGAAACCGGCCTGCGTGTACGAATCATATCCGTCAGCGATGGCGTTCTCGTTCGGATGGACTTTCAGCACGCCACGTGTGACGGCCAGGGTGCCCGTCAGCTGATCGCAGACTGGCTTCATCTTTACGACAGAATTTTTCGGGGTGAAGAGACTTCGCTCACCTCACTTGAACCAGAACGACTGGTATCGCGAGGAGTTATCAGGCCACGGCCGGGAATAGTACCAATCGGATTTCGTGAGGGACTGCGAAATTTTCATGTCACTG
>CALFOL010000773.1 GCA_937919915.1 uncultured Planctomycetaceae bacterium | reverse complement strand
GCGTAGCTTTCCCGGGAGAAACCGTCACTCTTTCAACTATTCAACGGACATCCCCGAATGCACTCGCAGCATCGAATTTTGCATAGCCATAGTGGCCGTGACGCGTGCAGATCAGTTCCGGGACACCATCTCCCGTGACGTCAGTGAACTGCGGTGATTCGTTGGCCACCGAATCAAGGATTTCGAATCTTTCCCACAACCCCTCACGATTGTCGGCACCAGGATTCCGGTAAACGTACCCAGGCTTGCCCGGAAAACCGACCGTCAGGACATCGTTGTCTCCATTGCCATCGAAGTCGTAGATCCAGCTGAAGAAGTTGTCCGCGTAGCCATTGCGATTCTGTGGAACGGCGGGATAGATTTCATACGTCTTTGCGAAGTCCGGTCCCGCAAACCACTGCGGACCGCAGACGACATCCGCCACCCCATCTCCGTTCAAGTCGCCCGCCGAAGCCCCCTCGGAAAAGTAGACGTCCGAAAGCTGCTGCCGTTCGAACAGATCCAGCACGTGATTGTGCTCGTGGATCGGTTGCGCATCTACTGCTTGCGGTATTGCCGAAGTAGCAATACCAGTGATTGCGAACAGCAGGAATCGACACATAGCGGGCTTTCAGGTTTCGACGGGAGAGGACTGTCGGAGGTGGGAGATTGCTTATGGTTTCTGAAAACTCCTGCTCTGGGAATTCACGACGACCATGATTTCCTGAACTGTACGAAAATCTGTGCCGGCAAAGAAGTAGACGTCACTGTCCCACTTCGGAGGGTGACGGCCACTTTGGGAAATCACCTGGTCCACGCCAACCACTTTTGGAACAAGCTCTTCACGAATGGTGTCAGCCGTGTCTTGTTGTACAAGTCGCCGACTTTGCGAATCGCGTCACCCTGAGTCGGATACGGATGAATCGTGGAGGCAATTTTCCCCAGGCCAATCCCGTGAGTCATCGCCAACGTGACTTCGGAAATCAAATCACCGGCGTTCGAAGCCACGATTGTTGCTCCGACAATTTTATCGCTGCCGCGGCGTGTGTGAATTCGGACAAAGCCAGCGTCTTCGCCTTCCAGGATGGCCCGGTCAACGCCATCCATTGACTGCGTGTACGTGTCAATCTCGACACCTTGCGCCGCCGCGTCCACCGCAGTCAGTCCGACGTGTGCCAGTTCCGGCGACGTGTATGTGGCCCAGGGAATCGTCAACGTGCTGGCCTTCCTGCCGGGACCAGGAAACAATGCGTTCTGAATCACAATTCTCGCCATGAAATCCGCGGCATGCGTGAACTTGTAACGCGAACAAACATCACCCGCGGCAAAGATACGGCGGCTTGACGTGCGCAGTTTGTCATCAACCTGAATACCCGCTCTCGGATCGAAACTGACACCCACAGACTGCAGGTTCAAACTCTCAACGTTGGGGCTGCGGCCAATGCCGATCAGCAAGGCATCTCCGGTGAATTCGCGTTCCCGTCCGTCCTGCTGAACAAAGACGACCTTCTGATCACCGCGCTGTTCAACGCGTGTCGTCGTGGCGTTCAGCACGAATTCCACTCCGTCCCGAACCAGCGACTCCTGCACAATCAGAGCGGCGTCCGGATCCTCACGCGGCAGGATTCCCGGCGCCTTTTCAATCTGTATCACGCGGGAACCGAAGCGAGCAAAGCACTGAGCCATCTCGGTCCCGATCGGACCGCCGCCGATCACAATCAACTGTTTCGGAAGCTCGGTAAGTGAGAACAGTGTTTCGTTGGTCAGATAGTCAACATTGCTGAGCCCCGGAATCGGCAGCTCCGCCGCCCGGGCTCCGGTGGCAATCACGGCGTTCTTGTATTTCAGTTGTTTGTCGGCAACCTCGATAACGCCGTCACTAATGAACTTTCCGTTTCCTAAAAATACGTCGATGCCGAGCCCCTGAAATCTCGCCGCCGAATCATGGTGGCTCATGTCCGCACGCAGTCGTCGCAGGCGTTTCATGACGGCCGGGAAATCAACGGCAACACTCTCAACCGAAACACCGAACCCATGCGCGTCTCGTGCCGCGGCTGCAACTCTTGCCGCACTGATCAACGCCTTCGATGGCACGCAACCAACGTTCAGGCAGTCTCCACCCAACAGGTCACGTTCGATCAACGCCACTTTGGCGCCCAGCCCCGCTGCACCGATCGCAGCGACGAGTCCCGCTGGCCCGCCGCCAATCACCACCATGTTATAGCGTGCCGCAGGCTCCGGATTCACCCAATCAGTCGGATGGACAAACGACTCCAGCTTCTGGTTGTGTTCGTCGTACGGTTGCAGTTGCTTAAGTTGGGGCATCGGGAATTTTCTGGCAGAAGGTTGTTCATGGGGTCGGTTTCGATTTTTGAACGTCGAGTGCTTTGTCACAGCAAAAAAAAACGGCCATTACGGCCGACCCGAAAATCAGCCGTGAACAAAGCACTAGTGTTCCATGTCAGCTTGGTTTTCGGGTAGCGAAACTCGTCAAGAGTTTCGGTCGCCGTTAGTTGCCGAAAGTTTCGACGACTTTCGCTACGACCTACCCCGAAAAACAGGTTGAGACAAAGCACGAGCACAGCGAGCGAGTTTCGTTCGCCAAGGGAAACAAACTGTTCTAATGGATCGGGGACGCCCTGACTGCGAGAAATCTTACACAAAGAATTGCTTTGAATAGTTCCTGCGCCGCCGAACAACACACACGATGCCTTGAAAACCAGCGTTACCGTGGGCACACTCACGCCGAACCACGGCCCGTTTCCTTATCTACCTGCGCCATCATGCCCGTTTCTTCGTCGTCCACTCCTCCATCCGCGAAATTCACAGATCAGCCGTTTCACGTGATGACAAAGCCGATCGGGCCGATTTGTAATCTTGACTGCACCTATTGCTACTACCTTCACAAAGAAGAACTGTATCCCAAAGGCAATAAGTGGAAGATGGAAGATACCTGCCTGGAATCTTACATCCGGCAGTACATTGATGTTCAACCGAAAGACGCCGCAGAAGTCACGTTCGCCTGGCAAGGTGGCGAACCCACGCTACTGGGACTGGAATTCTTCGAACGCTGCGTTGAAATCCAGAACAAGCATCTCCGCAAGGGCATGACAATCACCAACACGCTGCAAACCAACGGTGTGTTATTGGACGATGAGTGGTGTCGGTTTTTCCTGAAGAACAGGTTTCTGATTGGACTGTCCATTGACGGCCCGGCAGAGTTGCACGATGCGTACCGCGTGGATCATCAGGGAAAAGGCAGCCACAGCAGCGTGGTCGCCGCATTGCGAAAACTGAAAAAGTTCGGCGTCGAATTCAACGCGTTGATCGTCGTCAATCGCACGAACGGCGATCATGGCCGACGCATCTACCGCTATCTGCGAGACGCGGGATGCCGCTACCTGCAGTTCATTCCGATCGTTGAACGAGCGGGGATTGGTCGTCATCCAGAGGTTACGGTGAGCCTGGGCACGGATTCAACGCCGTTTGACAAAGCGGCTGATGCGGTGAGTTCTCGCAGCATTCTGCCGGAGCAGTTCGGCCAGTTTTTGTGCGATGTATTTGACGAGTGGATTCTGGAAGACGTCGGCCGTGTGTTTGTGCAGATCTTCGATCAGGCGTTGAGTGCCTGGGTGGGAGTCGAACCGTCGCTGTGTGTGTTTCGCCGCACGTGCGGGCGAGCTTTAGCGATGGAACACAACGGCGACGTGTACAGTTGCGACCACTTTGTCGAACCGGATTATCTGCTCGGTAATCTCAATGTGATACCGCTGGAAGAGCTGGTGAATTCCGGCAGGCAACAAGCCTTCGGAGACGCCAAACTGGACACACTGCCACAGTATTGCCTGAACTGTGAAGTTCGCCACGCCTGCAACGGCGAATGCCCGAAGAACCGCTTTCTGCAGACGCCGGACGGAGAAGACGGACTGAATTACCTCTGCGCGGGATACCGAAAATTCTTCAACCACATTGATGAACCAATGCAGCAAATGGCCGCGCTGATCAAAAGCCGTAAACCTCCGTCATTGATTATGCACAAGGACCCGGGAGCTGCAGCAAGGGAGCAGCAGAGCGAGTCCCAGCGGGATTAAAACGGCCAGACAAATGGTGTCACGACGACCGTCACCACGCCCACAATGATGCTCAACGGAACACCCAGTCGCAGATAGTCCGACGCGCGGTATCCACCGGGGCCGTAGACCATCATGTTCGTCTGATATCCGAACGGAGTCGCAAAACTTCCGGCGGCTCCCATGATAACGGCAATAATCAACGGTGCCTCGCTGATTTCCATAGCGACAGCAGCTGCCAACGCGATCTCAAGTACCAGCATTGCAGCCGCTTTCGCCGTGATCATATTCGTCAGAATCACCGTGATGGTGTAAATTGCAGCCAGCATCATCAGGTTGTCGCCCCCACACCACTTAATCGACGCGACCAGATTCTGTACGACAACTTCCGTGGCGCCAGTCACCGTCATGGCCTTGCCGATGCCGATGCCCGCGGCCATCACAATAATCACGCTCCAGTCGATGGATCGCCGCGCGTCGCCTGGTCGAGTACACCGAAACATGATCATCAACATCGCAGCCGGCAACGCCGCAAGTAACAGCGATTCCTTAAATCCCTTCGCTCCGAATATCGAGGCCGTGATGATGAACAGCACCATCACCAGGCGAGCCAGCCAGGCTTGCTCGTGACGAACGGGCGTGGAATCCTGCACTTCGCTCACCAGGAAGAAGTGACGTGAATTCCGCTGTTGTTCGGCAAAGTTCGGCCCGGATTCCAACAGCA
>CALFOL010000772.1 GCA_937919915.1 uncultured Planctomycetaceae bacterium | reverse complement strand
CTGCGGTCTGTTCTGCGAAAAAATACTTACAACGCAAAACAGTCTAACCGATCAAACGCTCACCCAGTCACCGAAAAGCCCTCAGCAAAACGGTATCGCACCCGCTGCAGCGAAACAAATTACGTGCTGCTACGCTTACCAAGGCGCGGACTCCGTCGTACGAAACTTCGCTCTACGAGTTGGGACGATTGAGTTTCTCGATGTACCGCGCCGCCAATGCTGTCCAGCCTGTTTGGTGGTTGGCCCCCAGCCCCTTCCCAGTTTCTCCGTGGAAGTACTCGTAGAACAGCACAAGATCCTTCCAATGAGGGTCGCTGCGGAAATGCTCATCGTCTCCATGACACGGTCTTCTTCCGTCTTTGTCCGTCACGAATAGCTTCACCTGACGACGCATTAGCTCCTTAGCGACCTCGGCAAGATTCATCAGGTTACCGGAACCGGTCGGGCATTCCACTTTTAATGTGTCCCCGTAGAAACGATGGTAACGCTCAAGGGCTTCGACCAGCAGGTAGTTCATTGGGAACCAGATTGGCCCACGCCAGTTGGAATTTCCACCAAACATCCACGAATCGGATTCACCGGGGTTGTACGAGACGCTGTGCTCCTGCCCGCCGGTGTACAATACAAACGGATGCTCTTCGTGAATTTTCGACATTGAGCGAATTCCGTACGGTGACAGAAACTCCTTCTCGTCAAGAAGATACGCCAGAATCCTGAGCAGCCGTTCTTTGGAAGGCATCGCCAGCAGCCGCGAACCACCGGGACCATCGCCTTCATCGCAGTCGCGTTCCATGTACGTGACATGCTTCAATTGCTTTCGTCGGTTCTTGACAAACCAGTTGACTCGCTTACGAAAGCCCGCCAGACGGTCAATCACGCCGTCATCCATCATGGTCACCGTGAACAGCGGAATGATGCCCACGATAGACCGCACACGCAGTGGAATTGCGTGGCCTTTGTCATAGATATGATCGTAGTAGAATCCGTCTTCTTCATTCCACAGGCCGTTGGTGCCGCTGGAATTCATGGCATCCGCAATCTCGATGTAATGTTCGAAGAACTTGCTGGCCATGTCTGAATAGGCAGGATTCTCTGCCGCCAGCTCCAGTGCGATCGTCAACATCGTTGCGCAAAAGAATCCCATCCACGCTGTTCCGTCTGCCTGATGCAGATGGCCACCAGTGGGCAGCGGCTTTGATCGGTCAAAGACTCCAATATTATCGAGTCCCAGGAAGCCACCGGAAAATACGTGCTTGCCTAAAACATCTTTGCGATTCACCCACCAGGTGAAGTTCAGCAGCAGTTTTTGAAATGTTCTGGTCAGGAACTCTCGGTCAAGTTTCCCCTGAATTTCTCCCGTTCGTTTGTAGACGTGCCAGCACGCCCACGCATGCACGGGAGGATTCACATCACTGAGATTCCATTCGTATGCCGGGATTTGCCCATTGGGATGCATGTACCATTCCCGCAGAAACAGGTTCAACTGGTCCTTGGCATAATCTGTGTCAATGTGCGCCATCGGGATCATGTGGAACGCGGAATCCCAGGCCGCGTACCATGGATACTCCCATTTGTCCGGCATTGAGATGATGTCGCGATTGTGCAGATGGGACCAGTCTCCGTTACGCATCTGCTTACGATATTCCGGCTGCTTTGGCATGGCGGGGTCGCCACGCAGCCATTCGTAGACAGCATAGTGATAGAACTGCTTGGTCCACAGCAGGCCTGCGTAAGCCTGCCGCATCGTTTGCTCTTCGGCTACCGGCAGGCCTTCCGGAATCTTCTGAGCGTAAAACGCGTTGGCCTCAGCGATTCGTTCTTTGAATGTGAAGTCGAACGATTCGTCGAACAATTGTGCAGTGGGTTCTTCGTCGCTCCAGAGTCGAAGTTTCAGGACCACCTTTTTGCCGGCCGGAATCTTCATTGAGTAATGTGCAGCGGTTTTTGTTCCCGTGCGTTTGGGATTTACCGAGCGTTTTTTGTTGTAGACGATGTACTCATGAAACGCGTCCTTGGAATGTGGACTTGCGCTGGAGGGATCGGCCAGGTATCTTGGATGCGAATCGTTTTCCGTGAACAGCCATTCCGGCTCTCCTCCGTTGGCAGAAACGTCAGCTGCAAAGCGGAATGTCCCGAGGGTGTCGTGCGTTGCGGTCACATACCCGTCAGCCTCCATTTTCAGATTCGGTTTAACACTGCCGGGTTCTTCCTCAAGTCCCCACGACCAGGTATTACGGAACCATAAAGTGGGCAGCACGTGCAGTGGCGCTTCTTTAGGGCCGCGATTGTGAATGGTGAGTTTGATCAGCAGGTTGTTGGCCGTCTTCTTCGCATATTCGACTTGAACATCAAAATACGCGCTGTTATCGAAGACGCCGGTGTCGGTGAGTTCGTATTCGGGGGCCAGCAGGCCACGGTCGCGGTTGGTTTGTGCGAGATCTTCGTAAGGGAATTCGGCCTGAGGATATTTGTACAACCCCTTCATGTAAGAATGAGTCGGTGTGGAATCGAGGTAAAAATAGGCTTCTTTAACGTCTTCGCCGTGATTGCCTTCTGTCCCGCTGACTCCGTACAGACGCTCTTTCAGGATCGGGTCCTTTCCGTTCCACAGCGCTAATGCGAAACACAATCGACATTGCCGGTCGCTAATTCCCAGCAGTCCGTCTTCACCCCATCGGTAAGCCCGTGCGCGTGCATCGTCGTGTCGGAAGTAATCCCACGGTTGGTTATTCTGGGAATAATCTTCCCGAACAGTGCCCCATTGACGTTCAGAAACATAGGGGCCCCAACGTTTCCAGTCTTCACCAGGGTCCCTGCGAGCTTCTCGTTCTAACCGAAGTCGTTCTGCGTGATTGACGTAATGCACTGCCATAAGGCTGGAGCGTTCTGCTAAAGCGGTTTAGGTGTTGTCGCGAAGGACATTCGCTCGTCTGCGCCGAGTTGCTACCAGGGAAGGAGTTCTCGACGGCCGGGAGTCAGCAAAATTCGCTGCGAGCGACGGGAGAAGCCTCACATAGGCTGTGAAACGCCGTAGCTATTGTAGAAACGCCGTGTGCCGTGCGAAAGACACCGCCGCTGTTTGCGGAAATCGGGAGGTGTGTTGTCCTTCCGTGGTCGGATTCGCGGTCAATGCAGCAGGAAACACGATTCATGCGGCCTCCTCGTTGGGCCATTGACTCGGAATGCCTTCACTGCTGAAGTTGCCAGGCAGAGAAAATCTGTATTCAGATTGATGATGGCTGTGGCAGTTGCGTCACAGTTTCTGCCGGATCAGGACAGTAAGTCTTACAACCAAAGTGTCCGCAAGGTCTACCAGCCTTACCACGCTTTCACGTTTGTCAGTGAAAAGCCTGATTGTTGGTGCTGCTGCTCACATGGGCTCAAGTTTGGCACGCAGCATGCTTTTGTTTCCTCTCAACAACAACCCGCGGCACCTCGGTCGCAGATTACAAACGCAACCTACTACTCCTGAGAGTCCAATATGATGAACCACTTTACAACGGCTTCGGTGTTTTGCATCGCGTCGCTGATCGCAGCCACAAACGCCTCGGCCCAGCAATGCACAAACGGCCAATACCGTCAGCATACTCAACCTGCTGCGTCAATCACAAACCTGTTCCGCCTTCCGGGACTATTCCCCAGCCGTACGCCAGTTTATAGCAGCTACACTGGTCGAAACCCGAAACCAAATTCAGCCTGTGCCGATGGTCGTTGCGGTGTGCGGTCTGCGTGTCGGGATTGCGGCTGTGACACCAATGGTCAAAACTGTAAATGTGGTCCAGGTTGGGGACCTCATGTTCGAATACAACAACGTCCTGAACTGCAGTCTCCACGACCTCAGATCGACGACCGTGATTTTACCGTGCAGGCTCCGCGACCCACTTCGGGCGCCTATCGTCCTGTTAGTTTGAGCGCAGTCGTGGAGTGGGAGAACGACATCCGTACTGCTGCAGACCGTAGTCGAGTCACTGGCCAGCCGATGCTGATTCAGGTGTCAGCCAGCTGGTGTGGCTATTGTCAGCAGATGAAACGAGAAACCTACACGAATCAAGGCCTGATCAGTGGCATCAATCGTGACTTCGTGGCTGTCAGTATCGATGCTGACACCAACCGCGAACTTGTCGAAAGCATGAGCGTCAAGTCGCTCCCAACGACGTTGGTAGTACTTCCAAATCTGCAGATCGTGGATCGCCTGGAAGGCTTCCAAAGTGCGTCGCAATTGCAGAGTGTGCTGAGTCGACACATGCAGCGAGCTCAGCTGGACAGCAGTGCGAACGTTGCTCTTCGCTAGCAGGCATCTGCTATAGAGACAGCTGGCCAAAGACTGGGTGGCTGGGTTGCCCCCCGGGCGAGTCATCGAACGTTTCAGTGACTCGCCCTTTTCTTTTTCCTGAGATGACTTTCGAGCAATCAGGGACACGATGCGACGGACGCGGAAACAAGACACTCCCGAGGCAGGGCTTCGATCTCAGTCCCAACGAATATCATCCGGGGAAAACGCGGGAATGTTTCCGTTCATGGATTCCGCGGCCGTCGAGTCAATCGCGTCAAATTTCTCCAACGCGTCAAGCCTGAGACCAGTGAGTTTTTCGATCTCACCGACCGAGATCTGAAAATGGGCAACATCCTGGAGATGCTGATCAAATGCAGATTCGGTGATGGTCTGCGCCAGGATTTTCGTCACCTGGCGGAGAACCTTCATCAGTGTCGGGGCGAGGTGTTTGGCCGTGATGACGTCGCCGACCAAACGTGGGCGACCGACCTGCTGCATCAGCTCAAGCATGCAGGCTACGCCGCGGCGTGGGAAACCTTGCTGGCATGGCGAGTTAGCCTGAATCGTCGAGGCACATCAAAGAAGCAAGCTGCCGATCGGCTGTTGAACTACGTCCAGGAGAGTCAGGCGATGATCTGCTACCCCGACTTTCGTTCCCGCGGCTGGCAGATCGGCAGTGGCCCGACAGAACCACGATGCAAGACAACAACATCTCGCCTCAAGGGGCGAGGACGCCGATCGCATCCCCTTAACGCGGAAGCCACTGCCGCTCACACAACTCTCCAGGAAAGCAAGCAATGGAACAGCTTCTGGAAAATCGACAACCACAAAAACAACTAATCTCGTCATGCAGGATCTTCTGCCACACCCTAAGTTAAGTCTTCCTCTTGGTCGTGTGGTACTTTCGAGTCCGAGGCGGACGGCGCTGTTTTTTGTCCACTGACTGTCATCAAAGGATCGCGTTAAATCTATCCGCACTCAACCCCATCGCCCTCAATGGTATTGCGGTTATTGTTCGCCCAAATTGGTGGGCCATGCCCACCCTACTTCCTCAGCTTCGTGGTGATAGCAACGCCATCATCCGGAATCGAGATACGGCAGCGGATGCTCATACAGGATTCGGCCGATGTGGTCGGTGATCATCGCCAGATGCAGCTCGCCTCCGCATTTCGTGCTGTGCATTGGACGCTTCGGTGGCAGTATCGGTCACAACAATATTTGAACTGCTCTATTGTCGCGATGAGTCCAACAGATTACGTTGTGTCAGAACGAATTCCTGGAAAACAGCGGCGGCAGCTTGCTGAGTTCCACGCCGGGTAACTGTTGGCTCAGCTTGGGCCCCTCATAGTCAGTTAGCTCAAAGGCGGCGTCCGGAACTGCGGTGGTGGAAAGCGAACGGTCCGTGCGAAAAACGGGGTTCGCAATCAACAACGCTTCGACGCGAATCTGCGAATCCTGCAACGCAACAACGCTGTTTAGTCCCGCATCAAAACCAACCGCAGTTAGTACTCCAGGCGGCACAATCGTGGGGTTGCCACGTTCCGGCAGTAGACATTCCACTTCCGCTCTTTGTAGCGGCCAGGCTTCCGGAGACGCAATCTGAATCAATCCCGTGGTGACTGCCAAAACGGATTCGCCGAATGTCACTCGCACCTGTAGTTTCTGACAGTCGGCGTCGTGAACCACAGCATCCAGAAAACTGATGCCACTGACCTGAGTTACCGCGGTTGCCTTGAGATTTATATTGGCCGTACCGACGGAAGTGACATCAAACCTGAGAGCCGCTCGATCAGTCCTGACCAGAAGATTGTCCACTTCGCAACGTTTGGGCAGTGACGACATCCAGATGCCGTATCCACTACCATGAAACACAGTGTCACTGATCGACACCACTGACGTCAGCCCCGCCCGCGGTCTCCAGTACAATCCGCGATCCCGGGTTCCACCGCGGCCGGAGTCGATTCGACAACGCTTCAACGCAAGCACGTCGCATTCACACACAACTGCGGTTAAGGGACTGGCATTGGGAACCGTTTTGGCTTCGTCTGACTGTCCAATACGAACTTCCACATTCCGCATGACGATTTGATCGGCCGAAATCCGCCACGGCTGTTGAGATGACACCCGCACCAGTGCCACAGCGTCGCCCGTCGTCTCAATGTGCATCACTCCCGCATAATTGATGTCGGCGGCGGTGTATGATGTACCTGACTGCAGGACAACAACACCGGCCGCGTCCGGCTCTGGCATTGTCAGTGAAGCATGGGGATCTATCGACGCAGTGTCAGCAGCGTGCGGACTTTGGCCAGCGACTTCTTCAGACAGTGTTTTCACGCGGGACGGGCTTGCCACTGCCAGTGGATGCGGAATCAATCCCCTCTGAATTCCGAATGCGGCGAATGCCGCGACCATCACGGACACCGTCACCAGCTTCGTCACACGACTACTCATTATGGAAGCTCTGCTGCGGTTCGCTGCCAGCCGCAGCGAGCGATCAGGCAGGCGTTTCAGCAGCCGTCGTGTTTGACGAACCGCAGGAGCGGAGTGTTGATTCCATTGCCGATACGCTTCAGCAAATGATGCGGTCCGTAATTCGGGGCTGCGACGAGTCATACTCTGCAACTGTCTGGCCAGCCAGTCGGGGCAGTCCGGCACAAGGCTTCGCACGTCGTCTACATCTGCTTCCTGTGACTTCAGCACCTTACTGACCGGGTCAGCCGACAGAAACGCCGGCCGCGCCGTGAGTAGCTCCCACAGAACACAGCCCAGGGAATACAGTTCACTACGCGAATTCGCGGCGAGTCCCGAACCGAAGCGTTCCGGAGCCATATGCGCAACATCCTGAAGTCGCAGATTCGCCGTCAACGAAACTCCTCGGTATGCCAACGGATTCGTGAAAGCAGACACCAGCACAGCGTCACCCGTGGGCCGCAATCGCACGTTGTGAAGAGCGACATCACCATGGACAGTCTCCTGGGCTTCCAGCCAGCTGAGTCCTCGCAGCAACTGCAGGCCAATCTCGGCCACAGCTGGCCACGGAATTCTGCCACCGCGAATCAACAGATCTTTAGCCGTCCAACCCGGAACGAAAACGGAAGCCACGTAGCCGTTCGCGTCCTGCGACGTGGCATCAGCGCCGTCTTTGGTGAGCACCGTTCGCGGACACTCGACGGATGCCGGAGTTGGCGATGTCGCCTGACTAAGCAGCGGCAATTGGCGCAACAACTGGCTGCCATGAGTCTGGTCTGTGAATGTTTGCAGAACCACCTGGCGAGATGTTTCGACTGATACCGCATGGAACGTATTCGCGCCCAGTTGTTCTGTCTTACGATACTCGCCCACGCGGAGCCGTTCGGGGGTTGCCGAGCCGAGCACGCCCGCCTGCCACGGTGTGATGATTCGTCGCTGAACCAATGCGTCGACCCACACCGAATCAAATTCCGGCAGGTTTTGGCACAGACGCTTCACGATGGGCGCACAGGCATCAACTTCCTGTTCTGTCGCCAGGTTCAGCGTCGTCAGCAGTCGCATCAGATTGTCAGAGGGGCGTCGCATCCGTGCGATTCTGGTAATTCCGAGCGAGTCCAGCTGGAAGGACCTCGGTTGTGACTTCGCGTAATGGTCAATAATCTGAACGGATGATCGTCGATCATTGGTGTCTCAGCAAGGCTGGAATTCAGCCCGCGAACATTCTGAAAGGACTGCAAACAGCGATCACCGAACAATTTTGCGGAACGGAGAGATTCTTACGACGTGTGTTTAGGAATCACACCGATTTAAGACCTGCCCTGCCGACGGAAACGGCCTTGGGGTGCAAGGGGATCGGTGTAATGCTATCATCTAGTGTTTAATCAGTAATCAACAAAGGGCGAGCATGCGAATTCTTGTGGGCTGGGACGATGAGGCGCAAATCGAACTCCTGAAAATGTATCTGGATGTTGACGGAAACGCCGTCATTACGACGACCGATCCGAAGCAATTCGAGATGCTGGTGGATTCGCCACAGACATTCGATGTGATCCTGATGACAACATCACATCCTGATTCGGATTCTGCTTTCGCAACGTTTCAGAAGCTCTTGACGGCTCGTCCTGGTTGTCCCGTTGTCGCAGCCTGTAATCAGACAGAAGTCTACCGAATCGCGAGATTCATGGGCGCCGGACTTCGCAGCTATCTGATTCGAGACGCAAACGGTGACTTTCTGTTTCTGGTACAGGCCATTCTACAGGCGGCTGTACATCAGGTCGAAATGGATCGCGAAAAGCAGGTGTCCGATCAACTACGCAAAGAAGTGGAGTCGGTGCGTGAATTGCAGGAATCCATCATCCCGTCGAAGATCGATACCCCGGATGGTTACAATATCCTGGCGCGCTACGAGTCTTCGCAGATTCGCGTGATCGGAATGAAACCCGTTACTATGGCGGGAGGTGACTATTACGAAGCGTTTACTCTGCCGGACAATCGCATGGTAGTTCTTGTCGGAGATGCCTCGGGCCACGGCATGAAAGCGTGCATGTCGATTTTTACGATGCACACGCTGATCCGCATGATTCGATTCGATGAATACATGGATGCCGCCAAACTGGTGCAACATATCAATGAGCAGTTATGCAATCAGGCAGTCGTGAGTGGCGAGGGTGGCTTCATCACGATGCTTTACGGAGTTTTCGATCCGGAAACACGCACGTTGTCGTGGGCTTCTGCGGGGCATCAAATGCCCGTTCTGCACAACCTCGAAACCGATGAAATCTACGAAGTCGCAACTCCCGAAGAGTCATCGGGCCTGCCCATCGGCCTGTTCGAATTCGGCGACTACAAAACGAATCACACGGTTATACCTCGGAATTCCCGGCTGTTGTTGTACACCGACGGACTGATCGAAGCGTTCCCCGGAAACGAACGCGGGGTCCACGAAGAGTACGGCATGGCGGGGCTCTACAAGACAATGCGAGAGACGAGAGATCAGCCGCTGGACGTGTGCTTACATCGACTCTTCGCTGATTCGTTCGCGTTTACCAAAGGATCCGGACGCCACGATGATACGTCCGTGCTGCTTCTGGAATCGGAGTAAACGGAATGACAATTGGGCACGACACACGAGAAGCGCAGAGACACGCCGAATTTCTTCGGTGTCAATTTGCATTGAGTCGTGTCTGTCTGCGGCTTCAACGATTTTCTGTCACCTAAGACTATTGAGCGGCCTCTCGGAACGCAAAACCACCGACGCGAACAAGTGGCAACGCAGCCGCTCCGCCACGCCCTCGAGGCACAGCAAAGCCATAGGCGATGACACCACCCGACGTCAATTCCGCAACATAAATCACCCCGTTGGCGGGCTGAGTTCCTCCTGCCGCTCGCAACGTTGCGGGTGCTCCGACAAGCGAGTACTTCGGTTCAGGGGTAGCGGGGTTCACTTGAAAATCGGCCGCGACGCTGTGCCGATAAATGTGTGTAAAACCGCCTGCCTGAGCGTTCAGGACGCTGCCACTCAGCACACCTGTCAGGTGATCCAACACAAAGACCGCTTCTGTATCAAACAGTGTTGTAGAGACCGGGACCGTGGTCATTGAGAACTTGT
>CALFOL010000771.1 GCA_937919915.1 uncultured Planctomycetaceae bacterium | reverse complement strand
ACGAGATCTCTCCGCAACCACCGCGATTAAACAACTGCGTCACGATCTCGTCAGTGCAGAACTCGCCTTTCGCAGCGAATATCCTGCCGCATTTAACCATCGCGACACAACGGCTGACGCTGGCACGACTGTCTCGACGGTGACGGAAATGAACCGCGACACTGTGGATGATGTGGTCACCGCGAACGCTCGACGCGTGCAGGAAGCACTACGCAGCCTGGAGGAATTCGGCAAGACAGTGGACGTCCATTTCGCAGGCGTCGTCAAGCAACTCCGTTATCGAAGCTACACCGCGGAGCAGCTGATCGCTCAACCTGTGATCGGCGATGCGATTTCTCCGGTCGAACTACGAACCCTGCGTCTGGAACGACTGCAGCAGGCTCAGTTGTATCTGCTGATCACAGAAAGCCTGTGTCTTCGTCCCTGGCAGGATGTTGTACGAGCCGCTCTGAAGGGAGGCGTCGACGTCATTCAGCTGCGAGAAAAGGAACTCGACGACGAGCAACTGATTCAACGCGGGCAATGGTTGGCCGAAATCTGTGAGCAGACAAACACACTGTTTATCCTGAACGATCGCGTTGATCTGGCCGCTGCCGCGGGGGCGCACGGTGTTCACATCGGGCAGACCGATACTGGTCCGGCTGACGCCCGAGCAAAGCTGTTGCCGCATCAGCTGCTGGGTGTTTCGACACACAACGCACAGCAAATCGCCAGTGCCTGCCAGAGCGGTGCCGACTATCTGGGTGTTGGTCCGGTATTCCAGTCACGGACAAAATCGTTCGACACGTTCGCGGGGCTCGACCTAATTACGGAAGCATCGTCAGCAGCCGATCGACCGTGGTTTGGCATTGGTGGCATCGATTCGCTAAACCTGTCAATGGTGATCGATGCTGGCGCAATTCGCGTCGCCGTGTGCAGTGCCGTCGCCGGACAGTCAGATCCAACGGCCGCTGCCAGAGAACTCAAGCGACAACTGTTATCCGTGGACCCGGAAGAGAACACGACAATCAAGATGAAGCCCTCTTGAATAAAAGACAATCACTCCTGCGACGCGGCACAGTGGCGATCCAGCGGATGTGGAACTTCGGTCTCGACTTCGCCCTTCCGTGGAAGTGCGTCTTGTGCGATTCCCCCGACGATAATGCACAGGTCTCAATAAACCGTACATCGTATTGCACCAGTTGCACTGAGAAATTTGAGGCGGCCATTGCGGATGTCGACCAAAGCTGTGAGCGATGCGGCGCTGTTCTGGGGCCCTTTGTGCCGACAGACTCACCTTGTGTGCACTGTCGCGACAAGCCCCTGAAATTCGATTCCGTCTCCTGCCTGGGAATGTACGGGGAGACGATTCGTGACGCTATCCTTTCCGCAAAGTACTCATCATCGACGGTGGGTTTAGAAGCTCTGTGCCGTCTGCTAGTTCAGGAACGCTGTCAGCAACTGCGAGGAATCAAACCGGACCTCGTGATGCCCATTCCCCACCATTGGCGAGCGAGACTGACACGGCATTTTAATTCCGCTGCGGTGATCGCAGAATCGCTCTCGGTGGCGATCGGCGCCCCACTTGAGGATCAAACGCTGTACCGCAGTCGGCTAACACGACTACAGAAACGCGTCGACCTGAAGGACCGCTTCGAAAATCAGAAGGGTGCGTTTGGTCTCCGCAATCCTGAACTGCTTAAGGGCAAACGCGTGTTGATCGTGGATGATGTTCTGACCACCGGCGCCACCTGCAGTGAAGCGTCCAGGCTGTTGAAGTCTGCAGGTGCAAAAACCTGCCACGTTGCGGTGATTGCACGCGTGCTGGATTCTTCGGCTTAAGTGCCTGCATTCATTCTGACGCTTTAACCACGGCATCGTCGCGGCTGACGGAATGCAGAGCGAAATGACTCGACAGCGTATTACGCTGACGCTTGGCTGCGGGCACGCGTATCGTCCTGCGTGAGCCGGTTCCCGCGAGCCAGAACCGTCCACAATCAAAGGGAAGTTACTCTAGAGCAGTTTACCTAGACATGTGAATGCGTCGGGCTCGTGGGAGCAGGCGATTTGGTGTCGAAAACCGTTCGCCGCGGCCACAAGTCAGCGTAATACGCTCTAGCTTCGCGTGTCATCCCTGTCTTCGCTACCTGCCAGTTTGAATTCCGCTGACCATTCCGGTTGCTGATCCCAAATAACATGGGTGATCTTCATCGCGGGTGTCAGCGTCGCTTTGCCTTTGAAGAACTTGTCAGCCTGAGCCGCCGGTGGTTCTACAAACAAAACCGAGACGTGCTTTGATTCCACATTTCTGCTGACCCACACAATACGGACATCGCCTGAGGTCGTTTTGCTTTGCGCGCTCCGGTTAGCACTGCTCTGACTGGATCGACGTCTGGGCCGTTGGGCAGTCGAACCATACTGCTGATAAAGATAGTCCAGATGCTGCCAATAATTTGAACGAGGTTGGTTTCCGGCGCCATACCCGATGGAACCGCAGCCTCCGTCGCAACCAGAACCGGGAGCCGAACATCCGCCTGTCGTACAACCGTATCCCTGACTGCCGTAACTGTCACCCTGCGACGTCATGTATCGGGGCAAATATCTTTCGCCAGGGCGATCCGGATCGTTGCGCATGTACCATCGCAGATGAGGCTTGATTGTGGACTAAAACTGAGCATCGAAGCGATAATCCCAACCGTACCCCGGTCCTGTATAGTGTGAATAATTGGATACAGATCGTTGGGAACTCGACTGTGGCGCCGCCCGAAGTGTCTTCGGTCGGCGAAAATCGAAAAAGTCCTCGCCCAGAAGATCCTTCACACTGCTGCCGGATCCTTCCGAGTCGCCGTCATACTTTAGTTGCTCCTTCAGTTTATCCAACTGCGCGTGAACAACGCTCTGCATTCCGCTTAACAAGAGTACAGTTATCAGTGCCGTTCGCATCATTTCTTTGCTCCCAAATAAGAGCCCGAGCGTAGTCAGCAGAACGACGCGATTTTGATCCCTTCTGGTCATACGCGGACGGCATTCGGCGACAAATCACGGAAATTGAGTGACGCCACATGGACAGCGTCACAGCCCTCGCTGATTTAGAGCTACTAAAGGGAGAACTGCAACGGATACGGGGGATGGGAGGAGTCCTGGGTCCATGAGAACACCCGCGAATTGCGAATTCCAGGCCTGCAACCCAGCTTTCTCAACGAACTGGGGGGCGAGACGAATTCCAAACGAGGTCGATTCGTTTCCAATAAGTTGCCTCATTGACACAGCGCCAAACATCGACATATCGGCCTCAACGGCGGGTATGGTCGAACTCCACCTCTACTCAATCGAGATCGGGGCATCGGCGGGTTGGCGAATCACAGTGACCGATTCGTCACTGACACCGCTGTTGTTCATGCCTTCCGCAGCCGGGCCGAAATACATGTAGCCGCCACTGCGCGGTGCGGGACTACTCTTTGGTTCCGCTGTCGGGACAGCACTTCCCAGGGCCTCAGCAATCTCAGCCGCCTGAGGACCGAAAACCTGTACGCCTGGAACGGACTTAGACTGAGATTTCGGTGCTGCACTGTGCGGAGCCACCAGCATGAAATTACCGCGAGGACCTGTCGATGCTTCCGGGATCATCGGCGACTTCGGGCTACTTGCGCTGGGCATCGGAACACCGTCCTCTGTCAACTGTCGGGTCATCACAGCAGGACTCACTCGGAGAGCCGCAGACTCACTCGTCTTTTGGCGATGAATGGCATGCTCCATCGACCCCCCAAATTCATCAGTCGGAACAGCAGCGGCAGCCTGCTGAATAGCTCCGACTGCTGAAGCGGAAGTGGTTTCAGCAGAGTGCGCCCACTTTGCAAATTGAGCGGCATTCTCTTCGCTGATTCCGGATGGCTCCGTTAGGTCAAGTGGTTGCTGACTCTGAATGGGCATGACGACTTTGTGACCGTCAGTGTGTTGAAGTGTCGAATAAGAACCACTGACAAGTTTCGCGGCGATTTGATTTTGCAGAGTCTCTCGAATCTCGACCAAAGCCCCAGCGCCTTCGGTTACCTGTAATTCGTCCACCACCCAATAACCGTGCTCCATCAGAAGTTTCGCAGTTACCGGCAGGCCACTGCCATCAGCCAGGCGGACAGTCGCGCGTTCCTGCGTGACTCGCGTTTCCACAATAGGAGCGCGCAACTGAATCGATGTGTTTGCGAACCGCTTAGGCACGCCGCTCAGATGGCTCCAGACCAGACGGTTGAAATCAGATGAACATGCCTTTTGCAGTTGAACAACATCATTGTTGACCCACGCATTAGACACTTCCAGAATCGGCACTGCCAATTCCAGACGACTCTTCAGTGATGTGACCTGTCCGCGTTCGTTGGGATACTGCACATCATCAATCTTCAGCAATCCGTTTTGATCCATCAGGCTGCAGGACATGACCATGCCGCTGCCGTTCTCGAATTCGAGTTCCGTGCGGTTGCCAATGGAATGACTGTCGGTGAGCTTCAAGCCAGCGTCATAGAACTGAGGAATCGGAAGCTGCACCAGAATATCCGGAGTCGCGCGCTTCCAGGTTCCCTTCGCCAATTCGACCGTGGAAACCTGTGACAGAATCTGGTGATCCCGATCGGCTAGCGCCTTCAGAAACAGTGCCGCTCGAGTCGGCGCGGTAAACACGGAAGCCAGTGACCGTTGACGCTCGGTACCTTTTTCGTACAACTTCACGTCTCGCACCAGGAAACGCGGGCCATTGTCTGCAAGGCCAGCAATTTCGTCTCTGACGATGTCAGGAATTTCGCTGACCTGTTCTTCCAGATCCAAACGTACGATCTCTTTGCCAGCCGGCAGCATGAACGTCAGCAGATTTTCGTATGCTCGAATATCAAACTCCGCGGGAACATCTTCCGGTTTAGGCAGCGACACCAGAGACAGATCGGCCATTTCCAGCGAAGATCCGTAGAAGGTCTTCGTGGTCATTTGCTGCAGAGCGCCAGTATTCTCCGACGCATAGGCCGTCAGGAAGCCATTAACCATGTTCATGGCGTCTGCCTGGCGTCTGATCGACCCCGGATGATTTGTTTCGCGATGGTTGTGAGCTTCGACATCGTCAACCAGCCACTCGTTGGAGCTACGCACCAGTCGAATCATCAGGTGTCCGTTTTTCGCCGGCAACTTCACGACCGCAGCGTTGACGTTCAGGTTTGCTTCGGGCTTGCGAGCCATCCCATCTTCGTAGGCGGAGGCAATTCGTTTGGTCAGTGCCTGCATCCAGGTATCCGGCAGCTGCTGCAGTGATTCCGTCAGATCGGGAGACGTCATGGCCAGAATCTGATCGCGGCTGCCAGTTTCCCACACGTCAAGAAATTCTCGCAGTGTCATCAACAGGTCCATCACTTCTGTGGTGGATTTTGTAACCTGAGTTCCCTTGGTGCGTTGACGGACAACAACATCGTCCACCACCCACAGATTCTTTTTGGGGTCATTCACCAGATGGAACTGATACTTGCCACCGGATTCTTCCTTAACAATGACCTCACGCCGATTCTCGTTAATGTCCTTAACTTCCACGACGCTCAATTCGTCTGTAGGTAGATTCAGGACTCGCAAATCGTGCAACACGTCTTTAGATCGAAGCGCTTTATCTTCGAAATGTGTCGATGTAATTCGTCTGAGCGCTGGTTCGTTTTCTTCACGAACCGCCTCGACGAACTGCTCCACCACACGTTGCTCCATCAATGATGTATTCAGCATTGACTGGCAGCCGAAGTGGCAAACGACGAATAAGAGCGCGACCAATTTGGTGGAAGGCTTCATGCCAAAACGATCCTTGTTTGTCAGACAGGAGCTGCCAGGGCGACAGCATTGAGAGAAGAGACGAAGCGGGGAAGTATGTGACTGTGGCGAGAGGATGGCAGAAAAGCGCAGAACACGCCTTTCGGAAACAATAAAGTCACTTGTGAGGAGTGCCTTGTCGCATGTTCACGGCCCCCGGTCAACGTGGTGAATGGGGTCAACCACAACCGAAAGCTGAGCACTCTTACCAGGCTGATGAATCATCGGCGGATCCTGCCGCTGCCGTAAGATTACCGGCAAAGGCTGATCGCGGGCAGCACCCAACCGGGCTGCGTAAGTTCGCAGACTTCCGCAATCGTCTGGTTACAGCGTATTACGCTGACTTGTGGCCGCAGAGAACGGTTTTCAACAGCAAATCGCCTGTTCCCACGAGGCTGACGCATCCATATGTTTACGTAAACGGCTCTAGAGGTCCTGACTTCGAGGCTCAATCATCGTCAATGTCATGCACCAGCCGAACAGCAGCACGACCGCAATCATGCAGAAGGGCAACACGTAGCCAATTCTTTCAACGCATTCTCCCACCAGTGGCGACAACACAATCGGCACCGCCATGCACAGCACAACTGTGCTGACGTAGATTGGATGTTGAGCGCGATCAGTGAGTTCCAATGCGTAGTTCAGCTGCATGCGAAATGTCACCGGGACCAGACCCAGCCAGAAAAAGGTCAGCCAATACCAGCCCGCGGATCCGTAGGCAGCCAACGCCAGTGCGAGCACGGGCGCGAAGACGGCTCCAAAGGAAAGCCATCGCAAAGCGCAGCGAGTTCCCCGTTGGTCTGCGAGACGTCCACTGATCCAGCTGAAGAATGCGGCAGCGAGGTTCTGTGCGATCACCCAGACCATCAACATCTGCCCTTCATATCCCGGCTGCATTCTGCCAAGCCGCTGATAATGTGGAAACAAAAATTGGGCGAACACAAATATCCCACTGAACAATCCGAGGCGACGCAAATGTCGGTCGGTCCGCAGCGCTGTCCATGCGTCGGTGAATCGACGTCGAACGTTGATCGCTACTTTATCGACGACAGGATCCGGTGTTTCGCGCAGGCGACTGACCGTCAGGCTGGCGGCCAGAAACGCTGCACCCGTAAACAGAAAGATCCATGCGAACAGCGGTGGTTGAACGTCCGTCCAGCGTTTCAACAGCAACCACGCCAGCAGAACTGCAACAGGCGACCCAATGTAGCCCACTAGCGCCATCAGCCGGCCGCGATGATTTGGCCGGATCAGCTTGCCCTGCAGCGTGTTGAACGCCGCCTGATTCACTCCATGCAGACAAAAGAATGTTGTATAGGCCGACAGGAAGAACAATACGCGCCACGGCGACTGGCTGTCACCGAGTAATAGTTGAATGCCGCCCAGACCAAGGAACGGCAGACTCATGAGAAACGTAGTTCTCGCCATCCAGGATGACTTCAGACTGCTGCGACTAAGACGATCCGACAACATCAACGGCGCAAGCGACTGACCGAAACGATTCAGCGGTGGCAGCAATCCGCGAACCCAGCCTGACGAGGTGATGCTGTCCAGAAACGCTGGCATCATCACGCTCTCGGTCTTAAAGATCCACGCGACGCGAAACAAAACCTGATGCAGAACCAACGCCAGGATATTGTGTGACTCTGTTTTCTCAGCAAGTTCTTCCGAAACGGACGGATCGATGGACATTTGGCAGTCAGACGTCATGGCATAAAAAATCCCGGCGTGCGTGACACCGGGATTCTGTAGATTGATGCAGACACCGGTAGCGAAAGCCGTCCGGACTCTCGATTGACTCTGGTGGCAAACGGCCGAAACTCTCAATGAGTTTCAATACACCTTTTCGCAAACTGCTCCAGAGATCTGAAGGCTGTTTTGGCTGCATCTTAGTTGTTAGCGGACAATGACTTCAGGAACGGATAGCCGTCCTCATTTTCGATGTACGCGTCAGTTGCTGCTGCCAAAAACCAACCGGGGTTCTGTTCGAAGCGTATGCGGTTTTCCAGACTCGCGAAGAAATAGACCTGATCTTTATAGAACGCGCCGTACTCGATCGCACCAGGCAGTGCCCGGTTCTCCTGAGACAACTCGACCAGATCACAGCCGTGCAATCGAGGAATGTAGTACGAGGGATTCGCTTTAAAGCGTTGAACTTCAATATCAGACCCGAAGTAGTAACACACGCCTTCGTGTTCGACAACGAACTCTTCTATTCCACGTTTCCACTTTCGATTCGCCTTCAACGAGATCGGTGAAAAACCTCCGAGGCCGACCATCTTGCCGTCATGCTTGACGATCAAACAGGCCCGAAGATTCTGTGGCTCTGTCTTTTGAGCGGCTGCACTGCTTTGAGCGATCTTTGTTTCGGTTCTTGCGACCACCGCACTGTTGTTGCCGCTGATGGCGTTTAGTCGAGCCACATAAGAATTGAGTGTGGTCGCACCGAGATAACGCGAGCCCCGAGAACCATCCGCCAGTACGACGACTTCGGTTGGCAGGCTCGAAATACCGAATTCAGCGATCAGGTCTTTATTGTGATCAGCATTCAGCCGGACGCCGATTACTTTGGTTCCCAGCAGCGCTGTGATCTCTGGCTGGTTCAGAACACTCTGATCCATTTGTCGGCAGGCGCCGCACCACGGTGCGTCGAAGTGTAACAGCAGCGGCAGCTTGTTGCTGGCCGCCATGGCACTCGCTTCGGCATACGACGTCAGCCATCGTTTTGGTAATTCAGGCCGTACCGATTGTTGTGCCGTGACCTGAGAGTCGGTCTCCAGGGTTCCCATGTCAGCCAGCAATGGAGCCAGCAGAAGAGAGAGATAAGTCGTGAGTGAAACGACAGACATCGAGCATTCTTTCATCAGAAAGACGTTGTCCCGAATGGAATCCTTGCCAATCAGGAAATACGTTTTGATCAACCCCTCTGCAAATCCGTGCTAAGAGTGGCAGCGATTTCGCCGCATCGTGTACCGCTCGTTCTCGCAAAACTCTGATCCATAGTCTGTGTTACATTTAACACAGCAGGGAATATACGAAAACAGCGGGGGTTGGGAAGCCTAAGCGGTGAATTCGCGGGCTCTACGCTGACAACAGTCCGTTTGCTTCCAGATGAGCAATGACTTCATTGGCCAACTCTTCGATCCCCTTTTTATCGGAATCAAGCGTCAGTTCTGGAGCTTCTGGAGCTTCATAGGGAGCATCAATTCCCGTAAAACCTTTGATTTCTCCTGTGCGAGCTTTCTTGTACAGACCCTTAGGGTCTCGTCGTTCGCAGGTTTCCAGAGAAGCATCGACGAGGACTTCGTGAAACATGCCTTCTCCTATGATTCCGCGAACCTGAGCTCGGTCTGCTTTGTATGGGGAGATGAACGCTGTCAGCACGATGGTTGCGCTGTCAGCAAACAGTTTGGCAACTTCACCGATACGACGAATGTTCTCAGTGCGGTCATCAGGAGAGAAGCTGAGGTTTTTGTTGAGCCCCAGACGAATGTTGTCACCATCCAGCACATAGGTGTGGATGCCGCGGTCATGCAGCAGACGATCGACAGCGTTGGCAATGGTGCTTTTTCCGCAGCCGCTGAGACCAGTGAACCACAGAACGGCACCCTTGTGGCCGTTGAGTTTGGTTCGCTCAGTTGTGGTTACGTTGTGTTCGTGCCAGGCAACGTTTGTTGCTTTTTGCTCTGTCATTGGGTGATATAGCTCGAGTTCTTGTGCAGTAGAAACGCAAAATGGAGAATTTCGGCAGGAGCAACCACGTGTTGTCCGGGCGATATTCGGCGCCAAGTGTTTCTTGATTGCGGCGAATGATAGATACTTGGCCGGTCATGGCAATCGTCGCCCTTCCGGAATTAGCTGCTTCCCGTCATTGGAACTTTATTCGATTTTGCACGGATTACTGTGGTTTTTCGTGACGTTCTGATCCTGGAATTGCTGGGAGGCCTCGTCAATTCAGGGTCCCTGTCGCGAGTGCCGGGAATTTTGCGGTGCGTCTGCAGGCGCGGTGGAGGATTGGCTATTGGGGTGGTAGGCTGCAATGATCGTCGG
>CALFOL010000770.1 GCA_937919915.1 uncultured Planctomycetaceae bacterium | reverse complement strand
TCGATCGCGTGATGCGTACCAACTCGTTCGTCGACATCGCCAATGATGATCCACACCGGGCGGCCTGCGAGTTTCTCCGCCTGATTCGTCAGACTCAAGTTCTTCACCAGCGGATGGTCCAGCTTCCCGCGAAATTCGCTTAGCGCTGCAAGGTCCGTGACAGGTGCGAATCCGGCCGCAGCCTTTACGCGAGGGTCATGAGCAGCGAAGTGAATTGCCAGAAACCCGCCGCGCGATGTGCCGGCAGCCGCGACCCGTTCCGGATCCGTAACACCGGTCGCAATCAAATGGTCAAGGACTTTGGACAGCCGGACATTTGCCTCGGCGACTATGTCTTCACCGTTACCAACGCGATGGCCCCAGCCACTGAGCCCGGCAGGTTGGCCGTCGGTCGTCTGAGTTCCGTGACACGGAAGATCAATCGATACAATCAAATAGCCGAGTTCCGCAAGCTCGTTGCCGCATTGTCTGAAGTACGGTTTCTCAAGAGTGCCTTCGATTGTGCCGGATAGCATGAACAAGGTTGGAGCCGGCTTCTGTGCGAGAGTGCCCCACGTCCCATACTCAACGCCGTCTGGCGTCTTCAGTCGCGTGACCGCTGCGTTCGCTGGCTCATCGGACTTCGCGGAAGCTGAGAACCAAAACAACAACAACGCTGTTGCCGCGAGCAAGCGAATGTTGAATACAACTGTCATGCGTTTACCTTTGTAGATATCCTGCAGAGCCGATTTGAGCAAGTCACGTCAGTCGAGTGAACCCGGTATGCTTGACTGGACTACCAATGTGTTTCGCCACGTTTCCGCTATCAATCGCGTTGCTGAGTTCAGGAAAGACTTCATCCAACGCGGCTAACCAGGCCGTCACATGCCGTGGTTCATGTGCCAGCGTTGCGTTAAATCCACCTCCAGAGAGATAGCCGCGATCCAGCATTCTCGACGTCATCAGCGTGGTCAAAGCGGCAGCTTCAGGATGGTCGAAACCCAGGATCGCGAGTTCGGGACGTCCGGGCGTCGTGACGGGAAGTTGGTGTTTTCGGCCGAGCTCCTGCCAGCCTGCGATGGCCTGTAACCCAATTTTCGTAAGATGCCCCGGCACGTCGAGGCTCATCATCTTGCGAACGCACGCGACGGCAGCCGCAGGACCGACTCCTTCCGTCCAGAACGTACTTGAGATGAATGACGACTCTGCCGCCTGCATCGTGTCGCGATTGCCAATGATCGCGCCGATGGGAAAGCCGTTGCCCAGTGCTTTAGCAAAGACAGCGATGTCGGGATTGACGCCGAAGTTCAGGTGAGCTCCGCCGAGACTGAGCCGCCAGCCGATCGAAATTTCATCAAAGATCAGCGGCGCACCGAGCTTGTCGCATCGCTCGCGGACACCTTCGAGAAACCCGGGAGCGGGATCTGTGTGTCGAGTCGGTTCCATCACGATCGCCGCTAATTCGCTGCCATGTTCGGTAATGAGTGCGTCGAGTTCATCCAGGTTATTGTAGTGAAACGTGAGTGCAGTCCCGGCCAGACTTGCCGGGACGCCGGTTGGTTCCAGTCCGGGCAACAAGTGGCCGTTGAGTTGATCTGCATTCGGATCGGAACCAGGGGCAGAGAGATTCGCAGCCAGATACCAATCGTGCCAGCCGTGGTAACCGCAGAGGGCGATTTTTTCGCGACCCGTGTAAGCCCGTGCGATACGAACCGCGACAGCCATCGATTCGCCACCGGCTCGAGTGAATCGAGCGTTGTGTGCCCAAGGGTGTATCTCAATCAGCAACTTTGCCAGTTCGACTTCATCGTGCGTTTGCAGCGTCGCCATCGAACCGAGGTTGACGCGGCGGATAACGGCGGCGTTCACATCCGGATCGCTGTATCCCAGAATGCAGGCCAGAATTCCGCCCAGGCTCATGTCGATAAATCGGTTGCCTTCGATATCGATGACTTCGCATCCGCGAGCTTCGCGGTAATAGGCGGGCCACTTGTCCGGAGCAAACATTTCGGGGCGTTTGCTGAGTAACTGAGTTCCGCCGGGGATGAGGTTCCTGGCTTCACGATAGGCTTCCTGAACGTCCGGCATCGTTCTCGGCAATGGCAGGCCGAGCACACGCCGTGCGGCGAGACAAAAGATTTCTTCGATATCTCCTTCGGAAAGGTGCTGATTGTGGCACGCCTGTCTCAGCGCTAACAACGATTCGATTCCCAGCAATGTCGGGCGAGCGAATCGCGACTTGCTGAAGTCGGCTCGAATTTCATCAAGCCACAAGAATCCGTCAGCCAGGTCGACGCAGCGACTACGCATTTCCGTCACACAGAAGTCAGCACCGAAGAACAATCGCGTCGGGCCAAAGATTTTCAGAATGGCTTCGAAAGCTTCGGGTTCGCAAACGGCCGACGTGTCAAAGTAGACATTGTCGATACCTCGCAGAGAATCAATTCCTTCAACGGTGTGCTTTCCGCAGAAGCCGCGAGCGGCGTGCGCAAGAATCAGTTTTGCACCGGGATAGCGTTCGCAGCGTTCGCGAATGTACCGCTGGTTTTCCGGTTCGGCCAGAGCTCGCGGCAGCACCATGTGCAGCATAATCACCAGACCACGCTCATCGGCCAGCTCCCACGCCCACTCGGGTATGAATTCTTCCGTGGGAGCAAACAGCGTGTCCTTGCGTTCGGAGAACAGGTGATAAACCTTGAAGCCGACGAAGCCATCGTCGATAACCTGTCGTTCGACATCGGCTGGCTGCTGCCGCGGCGTGACGATCATCAAGCCCCGCGAATGAGGATCATTCTGCATTTCATCGGCAAGGTGCCGATTGGCGGCATCAACGTCGAGTACGCGGGTGGGGAATGGAAAGAACAATCCGCCCGTCGGACAGCGATCCGGCATCCACATGGACATCCGCTCATCGTAGACCGCTCGCGTGACTTCCTTCGGACCAGCGGCCGCGAGAACAGGTGTTGGCGTTCCCAGATCGGGCACGCGCCATAGATGTGCGTGTGCATCGAATGAATCCGGCGGCACGAAGTCTTTGAGATATCGGTCCCACAAGTCGAGATCGTAGTCATCGACAGTTGCCCAGACGTACGGATTGATGTCCTGTTCCGCACTCATTTCAATTACCTCCAACATACAACGCGTAGAACTTCGCATCGCCATCCGCTGGAAGCGTGATTCGAATCGCAAACGGCGTCGCGCGTGGGACGGGCTTCGACCACACGACTTCCGTCCGGGTTCCCGATTCGGACACCATTGCAGCGGCTTCACCGGAATAGTCCGGCAGCGATCGATCAAACTCATCCAGAAGTTCGACCTTCAACGGCGCGACTGTCGTCGCTCCTTCGACATTGATGAAGATCCTCGCGCCAGACTTCGCGGTAATGGGCGCTGTCACAACGTGTGCCGGCGAATCGGGAACCCTACGAGACATCCAGGCGAAACCGTCGCGTCGCATCGTGGCCAGACCGATCTCCATATTCTGCAGTTTTCCGCCGGTGTCCCAGTGCGAATACCACATCATGGTGCGATCACCGACGTTCACAAACGCGTGTCCCTGCAACAGCGCGATGCTGTCCCATTCGTCCGCGGCTCCACGCGCGATGACCTTGTGATCGGGCACGGGCTCTCGGAAGTGAATGCCGTCGTTGCTGACAATGAGGCCAAGGTCTATGGCAACGCCCTTATTCCAGTATTTACTGTCTTTCGGCTTTTTCTCGGCGTCCTGCCACATGCCATACAGTCCGATCAGCACGTTGCCGCGATTCCACAGGCCAGCACCCATATGAGTCTGCTGCCCGGTAATTGGTGTCGACGTTAACTGGCCAGGCCGCGCGAATGCCGTCGCTTTGGCACGAGACCAGTTCCGGAAATCGGGTGAACGGTAGGTCAGCATCACGCGTCCGATTTCACTTCCGTCCATCCGCGAAACCCACGGTGAAATCAACTGCCCCGGCGCATAGTAGAAGTTGCCGAAACGATAAAGGCCTGCGACCTCGAATCGTTCGCCGCCAGCGTTCATCGGTCGGTCACCGATGACTTTCCAACTCAGTCCATCTGCACTCGTCGCCCCGATAAACGCACCCCAGCGTCGTTCATCCGGGCCGATGCCGCTGCGTCCACCTCGGACATCATCGAAAGGTGGGTGAGCGATGTAGACACACTTGTAGCGTCGCTGCGGGTCAGGATCGTTGGGTTCGTAAATAACGGAAAGGAAATCGTTTACCTTTGCCAGTGACGGCACCTCAGACTCGATCAGGCAAATGTTGTTCCTCGTATTGCCATTGAAATTAACGATCCCCAGTTCGGGCTTTGTCCATGTGACACCGTCATCGCTTTCAGCGTAACACATCGGTCGCCACCAACCGGGAGCCTGCCCGGATTTTACTTCGGTCTCGAACATGCCGAGATACCACATGCGAAACTTGCCGCCAATATGCAGCACGCTGCCGTATAGAATTGCGTGTCCATGATCCGGTGCTCCCTGTGGCCCGCGACGCAGCACAGGATTAGCGGCATGCTTTTCCGCAGTGACGGGCGTCACCGCAACGTTGTCGCGCCAGGGTATCGCATGATCATCGAACGAAAACAGCACCGCTTCGTCCACGTTCGGCCCGCCGTCCACGGATACCTGCCCGAAAGATTCGATGGCCGTTGAATTCAGGAACATTGTGACCAGCAGCGGAATGCTGGACAGGAATTGCGATCTGCTGTGTCGTTTCATTTCTCTTTCAATCCTGCTGTCAGGTGCTGTAAGTCGTCCGGGTTTGCGCCAACATCGGTTGGTGTGTCTGACACTGCTGCCCAGCGTGAATTCGCTTCACTGCCCGTGAGTTTCTGAAAGTCAGCAAATGTCTTCTGATAGAAGCTGGTCTGGGCGACTCGCAACGTTTTGAAGTCGTAAACGTTGCTGTCACCGTGCCACATGGTGTTAGAGAAAATTAACACTTCCGGCTTTCTGTCACCGCCGAGAAAACAATGGCGGAGATCAACGCTGCCTCCGGGAGTGACGGTTGCGTTGAGATTAAGAAATGTGCAGCGATGAGCTCGCAGACGTCCGCCTTTCCCGATTCGCAGCTCCTGGTCAGTTTCAGCCATCCGCCGGATGATCACATTCTTCAGTGACACTTCGCAGAGGCTGCCGTCCGTCAGCCTGTTTCCGTCCACCCACAGCGTTCTCGCAGCACTGCTTTCGATGATGGCGTTTTCGACGGAATGAGTCTGGCCGATGAAGTAAAGATCAAAGCCGTCACATTGGCTGATGAAGACATTCCTGTAATGTGTCTGACTGGTGCCGGTATCGCACAGTCCTGTGGCGTTGCGGATGCTGGTAAAGCCGTCAATCCGACAGTCTGCATCTTCGTGAGCACTGAACCCGTCGTCTCCGCATTCGATCGCGGCAATGTTCTCGAAGACCAGGTTTCGTTGTGCTCCATGCACGTTGTATCCATCGTTATAGACGTGCGTGCCAGTGATGTTCCGCACCGTGAGGTGTGAACCCCTGATACTCTGAACCACCGCACTGCTGCGAGCTGGGTAGCGGATATTGGCGTCGTCGAGAAGCTGATCCGGCGGTAGCTTGAGGTAAAAGGCGTCTTCCGATTTAACGTAGGTCCATTCGCCCGGCTGCAGGTCACTCACTGGTTTCAGTGGTTCGCTGGGCCCCTTCGAACAACGCTGCATACGTTGCATCTTGCCGTCCCACAACAAAAACCATCGTCCGACAATGGCGTCATCGGTTCGCTTGTAGACTTTCTGGCGACGATACAGACCGGGAGAAACCTGCTGCCACTCTTTACTGGTGACAGGTTCGCTGCCGTCAAGCACAGCGCCGTGACCGTCGAGCGTTATCGGTTTTCCTGGCAGCCCATGTTTATTAGTCAGATCAGCGGTTTCATAATACACACCGGGAGCCAGGTGCACGGTGTCGCCCGGCTGTGCCAGTCGGATGGCGCGTACGATTGTCCTGACCGGTGCGGCACGACCGTCGTTGGCGTCGTCGCCTGTGACGGGCACAACGTACAGATCGTTCACGTTGCTGGTCTGCTCAGCGAATAGTTCCCTGTTCGGAGCGGCAGCGACGAAAATGACCATGAGAACAAATGTTTTCTGATTGATGTTCATTCTCTTTATCACGGAAGTGTGGCCTGGAGTCGGTCAAGAATAACTGCCATATCGGCGGCAAGCTGCCGCCGGTTTTGCTGTGGCAGGACGCCCCTATATTCAGTCCTCATATTCCCGCCCTCGCAGTAGCTGGTAATTCGGCTTCGCTGCGCTGGAATCTGTCCAGCGTGATCGGGCCGACATGTAGTGCACCGCGAGTCCTCGTCGAGGTCTGTCGGTTTGGTTCGAACCAGATCGATGCAGCAGCATGCTGTGGTGGAAGGAACAGCTGCCCGCCGTGAGTTCGTTGGGAACTTCGCGATCGAATTCAATCTGTTCGTCGCGAACCTGCATATCAACGCGGTCGCCGACCTGCCACGGCTGATCATGATCGAGAAGCGGACCGCGATGGCTGCCGGGAATCACCCACAGGCAGCCGTTGTCGATGGTCGCGTCGTCGAGTGCCGTCCAGCACGTCACGAGTTCGCGAGGTTCGATGGTGAAATAGGCGGAATCCTGATGGTACGGCTTTTCAACGCCCCCCGGCGGTTTCATAAAGCACTGACTGCCAAACAGCTTGATGTCCGGCCCGATCAGCGATTCGATAATGTCCAGGATTCGCGGATTCATCGCGTGTGCCATAAAGCCTTCGTCACATTCCGCACACCGATTGATTTTGCGTGCGACTGCAGCCCCCGGTTCAAATTCGATGTTGGCCGTGGGAAAAGACGGCACACGGCCGGCAGAAATTTCGTCCATGCGCTGTCGCAACAACTCCAGTTCTGCTGCGGAAAGCACGTGTTCGACGCTAAAAAATCCTTCTCTCGCGTATTGTGCTACCAACGAGTCGTCAGTGGTTTGCATTGGTGATCTCCTGCATTGATTCGTTTGTTTAGAGCTTCTGTCGTGCATTAGGGAATGGCTGTTTCAGCTTTTGGGGCATGCCACGTAGTAACTCCCATGTGATAACCGTCGTGTTGCGGAGTTTGTTTGGAGTACCACGCTGTTACGATTTTCCCATCAGCCCGTTGCACACTTGAGGGGTATCCACAGTCGGCATCTCCGACCGTGTGAGCCAAACGGATTGGTTGGCTCCAGGTTTGTCCGTCGTCGCTGCTCAACTTCGCACAGACGCCGCGCTGTCCGCGGACCCGCACGCCGTAGCTCAGTAGTAGTCGCCCGTCCTGTAGCCGCGTGAGATGACCGTTGATTTCGTTCCGCTCCGTGACGGACTTCGACTCTGCCCAGCTTGCCCCGTTGTCGTCGCTACGGACTAACTCCATGCTGGTAATCCGCGCCGCCGCCAGCCACGACTTTCCGCCCAGCGGGAAGATATTGGTCTCGTTGTGGCTCGGGCCGATGATCGAAACGGGTTTCCAGGTCTGGCCGTCATCGTCACTGCGAAAATGCCACGAACGCCATGTGTCGATTTTATAGGTCTGTGTCGGATCTTTGTAGTGCCCGTGATAGCACGACGTGTGCAGTGCGCCGTCGTCGCCAGCCCAGATATCGCCAAAGGGAATATACTCCGTCCAGCCAGCGTCGGGCGCCGGGAAGTCATCGAGCTTTTCCCACGTGCGTCCGCTGTCACTGGAACGCAGCACCCACGAACGCAACACGCCATCCCGAAACGGCAACTGCTTGGGACGATCGGGTTGCTTTTCGTTCGTCCAGCCGGAACACAGCACGACCAGGTCTCCGTTGCGTGCCAGCCCAGCGGCATGGTTCATCCGAATTGTGTCGGGAGCGTGCTTTGTAATCGTACTGCGCAGTTCCCACTTCAAACCATCGGTGCTGACCCAGCATGCAATATCACCTTCGCCCTGTCCGTGTGCTGGCTGATTGAAGATGACGGCGGCGATGGTGTTGTCTGGCAGCAGTGTCAGATTTGGCCACGCACATACGTTCTCTATTGCGACGACCTGCTGTGCGTCGATCTTCAAAGCCGCTGCGACGTCGAGCCGCTCATCCGCCTGTACCGATGACAAGACGACAGTGATTAATAATGTGACGGCACAGGTCCACGACATCGATTTGGCATTCCAACAAGCAGACATTTTGCGCTCTCAAAAATGGTTTCATGTCACGTGTACGCATTTCGCGGATCAGCTGTTGAGACCTGCGTGGCAAGCCGGGTGTTTATGTCATCATTGAAAACAGAACGCATAGAGATCGCACTCTTTCATCACGAAACGCAAACGCACCGACTGTCCGGCGAGTGACGTCAGATCGCTTTGACTTCGCCATCGAACGATGCCGTCGATTTTATCTCCGTAAATCGGCAGGCAATCCGCTGCAGAGAATCCGGGGATCGGCGTGCCGTCGGACTTCTGAATTTCAACATGAATAACGCCTGCTGCGCTCGTGCTGAAGTTCAGGTGCAGTTCGCTTCCCGTGAAAGTCAACGGCTTTGTGATGAGCTCGCCTTCCGCCGAACCAGTGTGGACGGAAACGAATCCGTCCGTTCGCAACACGTACCGGTCGCCGCTGCAATGGTAAATCGACATCTCTGTCGGACTGGTCGAGATGACATTCAACGCCACGTAGTTCGATCGGTTCTTCCATCGCTCGGGGTCGAGTCCCGGACGGATGAACGCCTCCGTGAATTCGCGATCGTACTTCGTCGAACCGGCTCTAGTCGACATCAGCAGAATGTCCGTCGCGTTGACATCTTTCTGATCATAACTCGGCGCGTCACCGCGATCGGGGACAAACCGGGTCGGCAGCGCGATGTAGATGTGCGGTGCGCGGAAATACGGATGCGTCTGGTTTGTGTAGAGATGCTCGCCCGGCAGATTGGGATTCATGGCGACCGGCGTCGTCCATTGTTCGAAGTCCCTTGACGTTGTGCGGCTGATACTGCGAAGTCTTTTGTCAGGTGTCCAGGTGCGAAAACAGCAAACATATTGCTGCTCAGCTTCCGACCAGAACGAAACGTTCTGTGAATCAAAAGCATGCCGCCATTCCGGTTGATACGGGATAACTTCGTTGGTTTTCGTCCAGTGGATTCCGTCGACTGAGACAAAGGCGAACAGGCCCATGCCCGGTTCAGACTTACCTCGCTTGTCGCCCGGCCCCGGATAGCCAGCCAGTGCTTTGTAGCGTACGTCCGACTTCGCGCCCGGACACGTATCGATGAAGGGCGTGAAGTTCGTCATAAACGGAGGCTGCTTTGCGAGAATCACATTGTTCTCGCGCGTCCCGCTGACTTCATGCAGCCCGAGTTTCGGGAACGTCCATTCCTGGCCATCACGGCTTTCGGCATAGCAGACCATCTCGCCAGCGTGACCGGTGTGAAACGGTCCGGGATATCCGGGATCGGTTTCCCGCCAGTACGCGCGGTACAGATCTCCGTTGTCGTCGTGGTCTTTGATGACCGTGAAATAATATTTTTCGGGCAAGGGCGACTTCGGACGCGGCGCTTTCACAGGATGATGCAAACGCAGCTCGGCGCCGGTCATGGCGTCTATCAATAGTCGGTCGACGAAAAGTTCCCGTCGCGATCCGATATCGATTGGCTGGCTCCATGCATTTGCTTCCACAAACAGAACGACCGTCAGAGCCGTGATCGCAATGGTCGCCTTTCGCTCCGCGAAAGTGCGAGTGTTCTCGCGCGACAGCCATAGGCAGGTTTTCCCCAAACGTGCCAGCCGTGTAATCTGAAATTTCAGGCCGGAAGGCGCTCCTTGCGGGCATGGCCGATTCGTGACGTAACAGCGAATACTGCGCTCTGTCCGGTTTCGGAGCAACCGGACTACAGTTGTCAAAGGAGTTCC
>CALFOL010000769.1 GCA_937919915.1 uncultured Planctomycetaceae bacterium | reverse complement strand
TTTTTCGTGGTCCTTCCGGACGCGTGGGAAACGTTCGCAAAATCACGATTTGCACGAGTCACTCAACCGCACAAGGCGACTCAGACAGAAGTTTTCGTCTTTTGTCCGGAGTCGGGCAATTCTATCCGACGATCGGGTCCGGTCAAGATTTTCGAGGGTCCAGAACTCCGGAAACCGCGATCCATTGCCTCGGTACACGAAAAAGGCACCAGCCCTTCGCAACCCGGAAATCGCTGCTATTCCGGGCAAAGTTCGCGGTTTACCTAAGTGGATTTCATGGAAATGTCCGCCTGAACCAGACCAATGCCCGGGTTTTCGCGATCTGGCATCTGTTGCAGGGCCGACTTCGCGGACCGTCCGGGAGATTACGAAGCCAACTGACGGGGACGAATTTTTCACCAGCAGGGAAGAACGATGCGCCGATGCGCTTAAGAAAAGCGTGCACGCCTGTTCCGACGCTGCACGCCTCAGATCTGCAGTTCACAGCGAAACTATGGCACCATGTAGAAGTGCCAATTTTCTCCCGTCTTGTGAATTTCGTAAGTCTTGCCACCTCGCAGGCGGTAAGTCTGGTATGCCGCACCAGGCTGCGAGCGATATCGAATGGCCCAGTCCGTCGATTCGACAAGATTTTGGGTCTGGCCAGCGTTAATTGCATAGGGGCAGGCTTTGCCAGATCCGGTCAACAGTTCGTAATTGCAGGTTCCGACAGCCTCTGGTGCACATCGCAACACGATTGGCAGTCGACTATAGGTTTTTACCGGAACAGTCGGCGGGCCTGAATAGACCGTCGTGCCGCCAGAGCTGACTGTACCGCTGTGCAGAGTCTGATGCTGGGTGCTGCCCTGCGGATAGGTTCCGAGATGCTGGTGATTGTGAATCACCTGGCCGGTGCTCGGGTACGTGCCACTTGGGTAAGTCCCGTTCGGATACGTGCCACTTGGGTATGTTCCGTGCGGATAAGTATTTGTTGGTGGTCGTCGGTTGTTTGGGTAGATGACTTGCCCCGGACCGTTACCGGATGGACCAAAAAAGTTGTTGGGCCCAAAGTTGCCCTGGTTCTGGTTGCCTGATGAATTCGGGTTGCCGGGCACCATCTTGTATTGATACGGACCGTTTTGAGGTGGAGCCGAGTAGTTCTTTTGGTTCTGTTGTTGCTGAAGTTGTTGGACTCCCTGAAGAATCCTCCCGATCTTCTGCAGGTCACTTTGCCCGAGGCTGATGGCGGGCAGTCCCGCAAGCAACAAGCTGGTCACAATTGCAGTTCTCATGACTGTTCCCTTTATGAAAATATGTTAGTTCCTGAAATGACCGGCCGTTCTAGAACCGATTCGCCCTTCACGCCGTGCTTCGACAACGCCGATCGTCGTCAAATCTTCCCGAAATCCGACGCTATTTTCCGAACTCCAGAATATTCAGGCGTTTCAATCGGTCTGGCGAATAAACGACCGGCTCCTGTCGATCACCCGTCATCGTTCTCACCTTGTCGGTCACACCCAGAGCAAGTTCAACAGCACTCACAAGTCCGTCTCCCGTTCGTGGCGAGACATCGGCCCTGGAATCTGCCAGTACATCCAGAATGGCTTTCGTAAAGGCACTATGCCGCCATTCGTCACGTTCGTAACTCTTCTGCTGAATCGTGCAGGATGCATAGAAGATTGGTAACGCCGCGCGGTACAGCCTGACGTCGAAGTCCGTGACGTGGGAATAGTTGTTGGACAGGTGAGTGAGCGTGAAGTAACGATAGTACGGCCGATCGTCGCGAGCCGCTTGTGTGAGATCGACATGGATGTCGCGAATCACCTCAGAATACGGTTTAAAAGGTCGCTGTTCCCGCTGGACTTGTGGGCCACCTGCAGCGATCCACTGCTGCAGAATAACTCTCTCCTCTGTTGTGAGCGGCGGAACGCCGGAGTCTTCCGGAGGCATTTCGCCGGCTTCGACCCGCTGCCACAATGTCGATCCCGGTGCGTCACTGGGCACGATATAGCCATGCTCCACCAGTGCTGCGGTGTCCATCACGTTGAACTGCGCACTGCCATTGAATTTTTCGCCGTGACAGCCATAGCAGCGAGCTTTCAGGATCGCAGTCCCTTGAGCGGCCAGTGCCTGCAGTTGTTCATCAGCGTGCCCTGAATCACTCACACTGAATAACAACATCACCGCCATCAGGTAACTTGTATATCGGAATCGATTCATGGCTCTTCTCACAGCTTGAGGCGTTTGAGCGGTTTACTTAATGTCGTGACTGGTTGTCTTTCCAATCTGAAAGAATGTTGTTCTCCGCCTGCTTATTCAAAGGGCCGGTCATTTGTTGGCATGTCGAGTCGGAGATCGTCTGTGGCGTTTGGGAGGAGTACCGCCGTGGGCGTCCGTCGTCGGACAAGCCCGATTGAGCCTCCGCGTCCGCTGTTTTGGCGGCTGCAGCGAGTGCAAAAATAACTGACTGCACGAAATTTCTCAGTTGCACAGCAGTTCTCCCTCCTGCGGTTGGTGAAAAACTTCAACTCCGGAGGGACAACGAGCGGCCCTCTGGAATCTTCCCAACTCTTTGGGAATGTTTTCAGAAGTGCAATCGGATGTCAAAAAAAAGGCGCAATTTGCCCCGAGGAATGGTCTGGATGAACGGAGGCGTCGAAGGTGCACCGCTGTGGATGTTCCCCAAATCCATGGCGAGCGGCGGACGTCAGTCCGCGCTTTGGGCGGGGCAGTGATTACCGCGAGGAGCTCTTTGCGGCTTGCGCCAGCGCTCAACGCATCGCCGCTTCCAGCGCGTCCACGGTTTCCTGGTGTGGCTTGAACGATCCTGGCCGATGACCCTGGCCGATCATGACCGGCGTCCAGCCATATTTGTTCCTGTGATTCCAGGCCGCAGGATCTGCGCCCTGCTGAGAGAGAAACGTAATGACCTGCGGAAAGCAACGATAAGCGGCTCCGTGCATTGCGGTCTCTTTGTTCGTATCGCTGGCGTTGACGTCGAGTCCGTGACCGATCAGAAACTTCAACGCGTCGATGACTTCTGGTTCTGTGCCCGCTTCTTCACCTACCGCGCGGACACCAATGCCAGCGGCTGCCATGAGTGGTGTGCAACCATCAACGTTGGTCAGTTGCGGGTTGGCTCCAAGTTCGACCAGCAGTGACATCAGTTCCACATCTGCCGTTTTTGCCGCCAACAACAGCGGCGTTGCGCCTTTGCGATTCAGGACGGCTTTGCCGCCGTTACCCTGACTTAGCTTTGTATTGACGTCAGCACCTGCGGCAACAATAGCCCGCACAAACTGCAACGACGTCATGTTGCCCGATCCACGCGGCGGTGGATCGCCATCCGGGTCTTCTCCGCGATTCGGCTTACGGATTCCTGCGACCGCGTGCAAAGGAGTTACACCGCTGCGTTGATCGTTCGGATCAGCGCCTTGACTGACCAGATACATTGCGAGCTCGAAGTGACCACTCTCCACTGCCATCGTCAACGCAGAAGTTCCTTTTCGCGGTACTCGTTTTCCATCGCCTTCGGGCGACATCAGCCCGTTTATGTCTACTCCTGCCTGCAGCAATTTTTCAATCACAGCAGACCGACCGTCTCGCGCAGCGAACATCATCGCCGTGAAATCTGATTTGCTTGTGGCGTTCAGCTCTGCCCCAGTCTCGATCAACGCCGCCACCACTTCGACATGTCCTTCGGCGGCGGCCCACATCAACGCGGTTTGACCTTTACGTTCAGCCGCGTCGATTTTGGCTTCATGTTTCAGCAACAGCCGTACGGCTTCGGCGTTGCCGCTGCGAGCTGCGGTCATTAGCGGGGTTTCTCCGCCGGGCAGCGTCTGATTCGCGTCGGCTCCGGCTGACAATAAGTGCTGCACTGTCTTTGGCTGATCTACACTGCAGGCGATGCTCAGCGGGGTGACGGCGTAGCGCGTCTTCGCGTTGACGTTGGCCTTTGCTTCAATCAACTGCAAAACAATTTCGGATTTGCCATGGAAGGCCGCCCAGTGCAGAGCCGTCATTCCATCTGGCTGAGCCTTGTTCGGATCAGCATCGTTCTGAATCAACAGCAGCAGCTGCGGCCAGTCAGTGTGTTCCGCTGCATCAGAAACCCGTGTGTCTGCCGCCGAAACGTGCGACACCGCGGTCGAAGCCAGCAGAATCGAAGCGAAGTAAACACTTTGCAGCATGTCGATGGAATTCCGAAAATCGGTCGTTGTGTTGTGCCAGGCGTCAGTTCGCGACTACTCAAATCGACAGCGGTTCAAACAACTCGTCCGCGGTTCCGTCGCTGTCAGAAAATGAATCCATCTCGATCCCCATCTTGTTCAGCAACGTCAGATGCAGATTCGCCATCGGTGTGTGTTTTGGGTACTTAATGTGTCGTCCGCCCTGCATGTTGCCAGCCGCGCCGCCAGCCACGATAATCGGAAGGTCGGTGTGGTCGTGGGCGTCTGAATCTCCCATGCCGCTGCCGTACAGGTACAGTGAATGGTCAAGCAAAGATCCGTTGCCCTCTTTTGTGGCGGCCATCTTCTCCAGAAACTCTGCGAACAACGACACGTGAAATTCGTTGATCTTCGCCAACTTGGCAAGTTTGTCCGGGTTCTTTCCGTGATGCGAAACCGGATGATGTGGTTCTGGCACGCCGATTTCCGGATACGTCCGAGTACTCGCTTCCCGAGCCAGCTGAAACGAAATCACTCGCGTGATGTCTCCCTGGAACGCCAGTAACTGCAGGTCGAACATCAGCCGCGCGTGGTCTGCATACGCGGCGGGGACGCCAACCGGTCGGTCGAGATCCGGAAGGGGATTGTCTGCGACTTTGGCCTCGGCCCGCTGAATCCGGCGTTCGACTTCGCGAATGCTTTCGAAATAGTCGTCGAGTTTATTCCGGTCGCCGGTACCAAGTTGTAGCTTAAAGCGATGCATCTCTTCAGTGACCGCATCGAGTAGACTCGCTCGTCGCTGCAGAGCCTGGCGACGGTCAGCGGATGTGCCTCCTTCGCCGAATAGACTTTCGAAGACCAGTCGCGGGTGAGCTTCCGCAGGGAGCGGTGTTGTGGGAGATGACCACGATAGATAGTTCTGGTAGACGCAAGCATAGCCGTTGTCGCACTGACCGACATTGTCCAGCAGGTCCATCGCGAGTTCCAGCGACGGAAGTTGCGTTTCCTGTCCAAGACGAGCAGCTGCGATCTGGTCAACTGTCGTCCCCAGAAAGTAATCGGAGCTTTCCGTCCGTTTCGCCGTCGCGGCGCTCAGGAAGGCAGAGTTGGAAGTCGCGTGCGAACCGGGATATGCGTTCTTGAGCTCCAGCCCCGACACCACGGTTGCGTGGCTTTTCACTTTTTCGAGCGATTTGAGCGTGGAGGGCAGCATATCGAGCTTGTCATCCCCGGGCGTCCATTCTGCCGGACTGAAGCCCATCGGGATATACACGTAGCCCAGTCTTCGCAGCTTTGACGGAGCGGCCGCGGTATCGGCGAGCGCGGTGCTGGCCGGTATCATTGCGTCCAGCAATGGCAATGCTAACGCAACACCTGCTCCGCGCAGCACCGACCGTCTTGACAACGATTTCTTTGTGTTGATCATTCCGCAGTCCTCATCTGAAACGGTTTACTGGACGCAATCCCCAGCACGATTGCCGAGAAACGATTGTCGTGCTCAGCGGCAGTTCGCACAATCCCGCGAATGGCTGGCGCGTCGTAAGGTTCGATTCCACGTCCGAGTGCAAACGTAAGCAATTTTTCCGTCAGCGTTCCGACGAACATTTCCGGACGTTCTATGATACCGGATTCCAGGTCGCTAAGCCCGGAAATCTTTCTTCCATCCGGCAGGGCTCCGACGGAATCCACCGGTTGACTTTCATCAAACACTCGCCATCGGCCGACCGCATCAAAGTTCTCCAACGCGAAGCCAATCGGGTCCATCAGGTCGTGACAGCTGGCACACGCTGGATTTGCTCGGTGCTCCGCCAGCCGTTCCCGAATCGTCACGTCCTGGGCAACCGTTTTATCCTTCAGCGTCGGGACGTTTGGAGGCGGAGGAGGAGCCGGTGTGCCCATGATATTCTCGAGAATCCAGTTTCCGCGAATGGTGGGAGATGTTCGGGTTGCGTACGACGTCACTGCCAGAATACTGCCGTGACGCAACAGCCCACCGCGATGAGTTTTCTGTTGGTCCACCGTCACCGGACGAAAGTGGCTGCCAATCACTTTGGGGATGCCATAGTGCTTCGCAAGTCGCTCATTCAGATACGTCGTATCTGTGCGAATCAGATCCAGCACGCTGCGATCTTCCTGCAGCACACTTGCGAACAGCAGTTCCGTTTCTCGTCGCAGAGCGTGTCTCAGATTGTCATCGAAATCCGGGAACAGACGTCTGTCGGGGCGGAACGATTTCAGATTTCGCAGGTACAGCCACTGGGCCGCAAAGTTTGTCACCAGAGACTCTGATCGCTCGTCCTGCAGCATGCGTTCGACCTGTGATTTCAGCACCTCCGGATCCCGTAAGCTCCCGCCTTCCGCGCATGCCAGCAGTTCGTCGTCAGGCAGGCTGCTCCAGATCAGGAACGACAACCGTGAAGCAAGTTCCAGGGCGGACACGCGATAAACGCTGCCTTCCGGGACATCCGTCGGAACCACTTCCGCACGAAACAGAAAGTGTGGATTCACAAGAATTGCCGTCAACGCGGATTCAATGCCAGCTTCAAAACCATCCGCGTCGAAACGTGCCTGAAAGAATCGCATTGGGACAATCAGATCATCGTCGTCGACTGGTTGGCGATAGGCGATTCGCATCAACCGCCCCAGAATCTGTTCGGCGCAAGCCTTTGCATCGGCGGGTTTGTCTGGGCGCGCGGTGAATACCTGTTGTCGGCTGGGAGTGTCTCCAGGACCGTCGGGATCGAATGGGCCGACAATCGAGACCTCAAACAAGGCTGGCGTCAGACGCGGATGGCGGTGGCGATTGAAGTTTGTGTCGAACGGTTGGCGGTGGATTTCCGATAACGACGCGAACTTGCGCGGAAACGTCACGCCAACCTGATGAGGGCCGGCGGAAACGCGAAAACGCTTCCGCAGGTTTGCATCCACAAGTGTGTCGTCCTTCGACCACCCCTTCTGTTTGCCGGACTTAGGTGGTGCCACAGTAAAGCGATGCATTGGCTGACGATCGACCAATACGTCGATGTGGTGTTCTTCCAGAAGGCCTTCAACGTTCTCGTCGCGATCTCGCATTAACCGCAACTGGATTTCATATTCGCCGCCCACGGCGAAGTGATGCTTCAACAGGGTTCCTCCACGTGTGCCGAGCGGAAGACCTTCGACGTGCGATTCCTGAGAACGATCGGCGGGCAAACGGACAGTCACGCCACCCGGAGTCTTCTGTTGTCCGCCGACTGCCAGTCGACCGATTTGTTCGGCCGCTGAGATGTAGCGACTAAGCAGAACCGGTGGCAGTTCGCCAACCGTTACGTTGTCGAAACCGTGACCGGATGGATCGGGTGGCAACAGGGCTTCAACATCAATGTCGACCGCCAGCAGGTCACGAACGGCATTGTGATATTCCGTTCGGTTTAAACGTCGGACAGCCTCTGTGCGACCTGGACGCGGGAATGCTTCAGCCGAACGATCGAGAATTTCTTCCAGGACCTGCAACGTCTTGTGGTACTCAGGTTCCGCTGGTCGATCTGCCGTCACTGGCGGCATTTGACGCGAACGCAGCCGACGGACAATCGTTTCCCATTCCGTCGTATCCCATTGCTGAGAGTTATCGACGCTGGCGACATCGAATTGTTGCAGGTTCAGCCCGGCCGCTGCATCGCCGCCGGTATGGCACTGAACGCAATAACGCTCCACGAACGTCTTAACGGCTTTTGAGTTTTCTACGTCAAGGACGTCAGTTGCCTGCACGCTTTGCAGCAGCCAACACGTCGTGATCATTATCGTACTGCAAGTGGCTCTCATGCTGCGACAATTCCCTGAGCCCGCTCACCGGCGGTACACAAACCTGACCTGCCTGTTACAGTTTGCAGCTTACTGTAACGGCGTGGCACAGGGAATAGTGTGCCGGAAATCTGCATCAATTCGCCGACAGATGTTCAATCTCTGCGCCGTTTGCCGGGTTCAGGCGAGTCACGGCGTTCATTTTCCACTGGCCGCCTTCAGGCTTCCATACTGTTTTCCAGAATGTTGGAACGTGTCCGCCGCCGCCGCCGTGCTTGTGAGTCACCGTCCCATTTGCGCGGATCATTGCCGTGGCGTTTTTACCGGCTTCGTCGAAGGTGACATCGACACTTTTGATGTGGAAGCTGTCGTCGATATCGACCAGCTCCAACCCGTTGCGCGCGATGGCGGTGAGATTCTGCCTGTCGGCGGAAATCTGCGACGCGATAGCGTCCAGGTCGCGATCCTTGAAGTGTTGCAGCATGGTTTCCAACTGCAATTCGACTTCTTCGGCAGGCGAGATCAGGTAGCGTTCGAGAAAGAACAGGCCGACGCCTAACAACACGCACAGTCCGGCGATGCTGCGTCCTTTCGAAGAGCCTGACAGGAACGCTACAAACGCAGCAGCCGCAAGCAACAGTAAAAGTGGCACCGGGTTGTCATTGAGATAGCTCATGTCATCTCCTGAGTGCGATGGTGCAGAAACGTGGTTCAACAACGGAGCACGTTACGGATTGATGTGGTGTTCGTAGCTGCGTTCGCCAGAACGCGGACAGTGCAGAAAGTCCGCTGTCTGGCGAGACAGTTAATACCAGCACGACGCGCCAGCGAGTGAAATCTGTTTGCACTCATTCACTCGCTGGCGCTGTGTGCTGGTATTTGATGTCCTGTAGGCATGAGACAAATCGCGGCCGGAATTGTCTACGTGTTTCTACAGTTTTGCGACGGACGGCGAATAGACTCGCGATGAGACTCGCGGAGCCAGTCGATCAATGAACCAACACGAACTCACTGCTGTTCAGATAGGCCCACATCATATCCTCAACAGCCGCTGCCATTGGCGCACCGTTGGCGTTCTGCTGGCTCAGACTGCGATAGCGATTTCGAAACGCCGCTTCTTCACGGGGCGTTGGTTCACGTGTCAGCATTGCCAAAGCGACTCGGTTTAACGCGTCAGTCGGGGACTTCACCGGCTTGGCTGTGCCGAGCCGAATGGCTTCCGTTGCCTGGTGAATAGCAATGTCGACTTCTTCACCATTCATCATCACCATGGCCTGAGCAATCGTCCCTTCAAAATCCAGTGACTCGTCATTTTCATCAGTGCCATACGCCTGCGCAAACTGTCCGACCCAATCGCGGCGGTGTTGAGAATTCATCTCTGATTCTTCGACAGGCTGATTGCCAACAGAACGAATGGCGATTCGGATCGACCTGTACACCTGTTCCGGAGTCATCCGCCGCACATAGACGCGGCTGAATAACGGGGTGGTGCCCGATTCAGGGTTGTCCACAGCGTTATCCGCAATGGTTTCACTGGAAGATTGCCATGCGCGGCTGGCGGCAATCCATTTCGTGAGACGCTGCAGGTCGTAACCGGATTTCACGAACGCTTCGGTCAGCAAGTTCAGAAGTTCCGGATGACTAACGACAGCATGCGGGCCCATGTCATCGATGGGAGTCGTGAAACCGTAGCCAAAGAGGTGGTCCCACATGCGATTCACCATCGCTCTCGCGACCTTCGATTCCGAATCCGTCGCCAGCAACTTCACTAACTCTTTGCGGCGATTTCCGTCATTGCCGGGAGCAATTTCGTGGCCGCCGTACGCTGGCAACGTGGCCTTCTTCAGTCCGTTGCGAGTTTCGAAATACGTCATGCGATCCTGCTGCGGCCGATCACTTAGCTGCCACGGAATATCCTTTGTTTTCGGCCCCATTCCGGCATCAGCCAACGCA
>CALFOL010000768.1 GCA_937919915.1 uncultured Planctomycetaceae bacterium | reverse complement strand
GAAACGCCAGTCAATGAAACGCTAGCTCTGCCCCGGAATAAAAATCTTCCCCGCGCCGGCGGTTTCCAACTGCCCCAGCAGATGCATACAGCCGCTGCTGGAAAGTTCTTCGCGGATCACATCTTCGATCTCCGGGATCTTCATGAAGTATCGCTCACGAATCGCAGACAGCAGCGTCGGCAAATGCGGATCCTGCGGATCATCAAGTCGACAGCTAAGCTCACGGATATCCAGCTCCAGCTTGGTACGAAACGCGTCCGGCTGATCTTCGACGGCATCATGCGCAGCCGCGAAACACTGCGACGCCAATTCGAGATCATTCTTTTCACGAGCCACGTTCGCTCGCAACAAATGAGCTCGCATCGGCGTAAACGCCTCCAGAGCTTCCGGGCGTTTCGCCAATTCAGTGGTAGCCCGATCCAGCAGCAACAGATGTCGCACCAGAGTGACTCGGTTCGTGAATTCCACGACCTGGTCATCTGTCAACGTCGCCGCATCCAGTCGACTAAACTGCAACAGTGGTAACGCGGTGATCGAGTCGGTGGATTTCGTTTCGATTGGCTTCGCGTCCGGGAGTTTCAGTGCACTGCGGATTTGTGACAGATCCGGGTCATAACCCATGCGATTGCAGGTCACATCCAGCACAATCAGGCTGCCGCCGACTTTCACGCGATTCGCTTCGTCCCTGGCCGCTTCTTTCGGGCTGAGATCTCCAAGGGCCTTCTGCGGGGCCTTCTGCCATTCCTTCAGAGCCGCATTCAGGCGTTCACGGTCCAGACTTCGCATCTGACTGCTGCCGCAGCTTTCCGCATGGTGAATTTTCCAATCGAACAGGCGACAGGTCTGTGGCATCCGCGACAATGACGATGGCTTTTCGTCAGCGATTTCTCCAGCCAGGTCTCCCGCGACTTTTCGGAACGCCGTGGCCGCAGCTTCGATGTCGTGTTCCAGAGCGACCACCAGAGCACGAGGCCCCGTTGCGTCGTCGTGATCAGCGTCGATCACCGTAATATCGGCAACGACGTCAGGTAGATCCTTACCGTCAGCATCCCCTGACAACTGAGCACTCAGAAATTCAAATTCACCCGCAATGCGTTCGGCACGCTGTTCGTCTGCGCTGCTGCTGTCGCGAACCACAGCGAACAACGGATCCGCTTCAATCTTTGTCAGCAATTCCGAAACCGATTTGATCGGAATCGTAATCTGCTGAACGGCGTAATTGTCTTCCGAAACCTCCAGATCCAGCAACTGCGCCAGCGCTTCGGTTTCTGCTGCGGTATCGAAATCTTCGATCAGTTCCGCCGCTTTGTGTAACGCCTGAGACGCCGCTGTAATCTGACCGTCCCATGCCCGGAACAACCCCAGGTTGTGCCACAGGGCTCCGTTATCCGGCAACTTTTCTACCAGTCGGCCGTACAGAATCGCGGCGGGTTCCCAGCAACCGATCTGACTCACCTTGCGTGCACGTAATTCTTCGTTTGCCAGAGTGGCGTCCGTCAGTTCCGTCGGCAGCAAAGCAAATCGTCCACGGAAGGGATAAGGAATCGTGCGTTGCGATTCGAAATTCGCCAGCTGCATCAACAGCTGACTGCGGCGATCCTGCGGCGACATGCGTACCGCCAGTGCCAGATGTTCTCGCACCGCCATCGCGCGACCGGCCTGAGCCATTTGACCGGCAATTCGTGACGCCAGCATCGCGACACCACCAGGGAATTGCCTGGCACCAAGCTGAAATGCGCGATGCACCAAACGACGCGACGCGCTGAAGCCGTCTGTGCTGAGACACACATCGGCCAGAGCCAGCAGAACCCGTGGTTCGTCCGGATGTCGCTGCAGAAAGTCGACCAGCTGCTGGCGGGCTTCCTGATGCTGCCCCTTCCGCGTCAGAATCGAAGCCAGCTGAGTCACCAGGACTTCTTTGTCGGTGTATTTCTGCAGCAGATTGCGAAGCTGGTTTTCAGCGGCATCAGGTTGAGTGTCAATGAGTTTCTCAACCCGAATCATGTCAGGGAGAATGTCCTGACAGCAAAATTTTAGTTTCTTCCCGCTGCCGCATACGCAGGGTGAATACGGGTCGTGAGCCATGGTGTTCCCCGAAACTCGATCAATGTTCTGGTTTATTAGCAGGGTTGCGGCGAACCTGTGATCGCCATCCTGTGTGAATGTCTGGTCAAAAATAAGTCGCCAACCGGTAGACGTCTGAGCTGCGGTCGGCAGGATTTGCCGATCCTTGCCTGTTCGCGCTTTTACGTCAATCCGAAACAGTCGGCCCAACAGGTTATCCTGTCGAGCGGTTGTGTATCAGATGTTAACATCTTCGACACCGCTTTGCCTCTCAGGAAGTGAATCCAGTGTGCGGCAAAACAGAAGTCGCGACTTGTCGCGGCTCGGGAAATTGTAGAAAAAATCGGACATTTCGTTTGTTGTAAGCGGATGACCGTGTGTCTTTTTGTCGTATCCACTCAAACAGCGCGTTCGAAAGGAATCGAAACCGATGCTGACCGAGTCAACTCAAATTAGCGAAACTCCAGCTCTACTGGATTCTTTTTGCCCCGGCTGCGGTTGCCCTTCTGAGCCGACAACGCCCCGATTTTCGCTGGAAAGCGTCCGCGGGCCATTACCTTTCGCACACTGCAAGCAGTGTTCTGCCTACTTTATGCAGACAGAATACCAAGCAGCCGCTGAAGAAGATCACACCCGACAGATGGCTTGGGGCGAAGTCGATCGCGGAACGCAGCTGAACAGCTTCAAACAGAAAATGTACCACGCGATCCTGGACGGCATCGAACGTCACGGTTTTGCAGAATCCAGGTTGCTGGACGTCGGCTGTTCGTTCGGCGGATTCCTGGTCGAAGCACAAAAACGCGGCTTCCAGGGTGCGGGCGTTGATATCGTTTCGGACGCGATTCAATATGTCCAGAACCTCGGCTTTCCCGCGCAGAAGTGTTCCACGCTGGAAGACTGCACACTGTCGACCGTCGAAGAACCTGTGGATGTGGTGACCGTGCTGGATGCTCACATCTACTGGCCCGATCAACCGCGCGAACTTCGCGCAGCCTGGGAACGGCTTCGGCCGGACGGCTTGCTGGTGATTCGCGCCTTGACTAAGGCGCCGTTTATTTCTGCGGGGCGAGTCATACAAAAAGTTGCACCGGGATTCTCGAAGAAGCTGATTCGAAAGGCGATCACGGATCATCGTTTCAGCATGCCCCTGAAGAGTCTGCTGACAACGATCGAAACGGCCGGGTTTGAAGTTCTGGAAGCGTCGCCACGGGGTGCACAGCACAGCGATGATACGGCTCTGGCAGTTCGCGCGGCTTTCGCACTGGGTGCCTTCACCTGGCATTCACTGGGAATCGCCCTGGCGCCCGGTGCTCTGATCTTCGCCAGGAGAAAGTGACCGCAGGTCCGGCACAACAGCTGATATTCCTCCGAGAGTTGAGTGCCACTGGCTCTGCCAGTGCATTCCGATGCCCTCCGCACTGGCAGAGCCAGTGGCACACCTACAAAACATCATCGTCAGATCAAGTTATGTCCGTCGACCCTCAACACTACGCGACATTCCTCGAACGCATCGGCCACACCGTCCGCCACGTCGGCAACGACTGGTGGTACGACTGCTCGAGTCGCGTGTATGTCAACTTTCCGTTTCATCAGGACGTGGACGCGGCCAACCTGAATGTGCGCGACGTGTTGAAGTCTGACGGCCTGATCGCACGGATGTGCTGTCTGCCTGACCAGGGCGTCGACAGTTTTCGCATGATGTGCTACGACAAGGAGTACGATTTCCCGTCGCTGCGCAGTCGCACGCGGACTCAGGTCCGACGCGGTCTGGAAGCCTGCAGCGTCGAACGCATCGAATTCTCCGATCTGAAACGCGACTACCTTCCGCTACAGCGAGCGACGCTGGAACGGCAGGGGCGCACATCAGAACAGGTCGATCGAAAATACTGGGACAGCTACATTGATTCCGCAGCCGCGATGCCGGGCACAGAAACCTGGGCGGCGTATGTCGACGGGCAAATGGCCGCCTATCTGATCAGTTTCATGATCGAAGACATCGCGAATCTGTGCATCGTGCGGTCAAACACGGAACTCCTGAAATCGTTCCCCAACAACGCGCTCGTGTTTCGCTACATGCACGAAGTATTGCGACGACCGGAAGTCCGTGGTGTCGATTACGGCATGGAATCCGTCGAAGGTGGTGGCGAGAATCTGGAACGCTTCAAAACCGGCATGGGATTCGAACGCGAACAGTGCGGCCAACGCATCGCGTTCTCACATCGCATCGCACCGTTTATGAAGCCGCCCGTCCTGAAGTTGTTTCGCCCCTGTGTGCGCACGTTTCTGAAGAACGACACCGGCCGAAAACTGGACGGCGCTCTGAACTGGTACCAAACTCAGCCAGCACTGCCAGCCATCCGCCGCGCGGCGTAGCGCATAGGCGGCGCTGGGCACGGATCGTACGCCTCGGGAAATCAGCTTCACCGCAGTGTTGCAGAAAGTCGTGGCAAATTTTCAAACGATTCTACAACTGGACCAGAGCGGACAGGTTCGCGTCATCAACCGCCCGCTCAAAGCTCTTCTTCGTCACCGGATCGGACATCGTCCGAACCGAGTCGAACCGCGGGCGATCAAGCGAAGCCCCAAATCTCAGAAGCTACTGAACCAACCACGAGATCAGGCTCGAATTGCACGGCCTGATCAGTCAATGTAAATGTCGTCCATTCGCGTAGCTGTAGGTGCTGCCTCACGCCCCGCAAACAGGAAGCGGAACCCGAAATATGTGGTAACGATGCCAACTGGAATAATGGGCGAGTTAGTGATTGTGGCAACGAAATTACCTTGTCGGGCCAGATCCACGCTAGCGAAAATGGCACCAAACGTCAGCAGCAGGCCGATGACGATAAGGAGTACCGAAACAGGACGACTTGTTGGACGAAAATACACAGTGCCGCAGGAGAAGCATTGCCGCGGGCGACGAACAGTGAACCTTGCGCCAGTTGACGTGGCGAATGAGCCAGAGTCTCCGCAGTTTGGACAGTGCCAGGCGATCGGCAGCGAAGTGTTCGCAAGCGAGTTTGCCGAATTATCGCTGGACGGCTCAATTTCAATGGCCGAATGAACGACGCTGTCGCCGCGAGCGTGACCACAGCACGGACAGGTCGCCATGTCTGCTGCGAACTGAAGTGAGCATTCGGGATTTGAGCAGTGAGCAAGCATGCAACCAACCGGAAGATTCGTG
>CALFOL010000767.1 GCA_937919915.1 uncultured Planctomycetaceae bacterium | reverse complement strand
GGATGACACTCTTGTTGTTCTTCTTCGCAGTTCCATCCGCAATCAGTCGCTGCTGAGTTGCCAGATTCAGCCCGGCAATACTCAACACGCCCGCCTTGAGAACAGCGCGTCGGCCTCGATGTAGTGGACTTTGAATTTCCAGCATCAATGTGTCCTGTATGGATCCTTATGTTGTTCTGAGACCGATCCGCAGCGTGCAGGCGGACAGGATGATAGTATGCGATAATCTACGGTAGACGCCAGCCTTTATGATTCCAAAATGTTGTGGCTGAGGCTTTCTATTTCGGTAGTCGAAAGGGTCATTGCGGGTTTTACTCAAGGTCCGAGTGGTTCGTACCTTCGCGTTACCACAGGTGGCGTGCAGCTGAATTCGTCAAAATTTGGAGGGAGACGTTGCTTCAATGCCCCGAATTCTGGCAAATTCGGGGATAACGAAACATCTCAGACAGACCTGCCACAAGTAGACCATTCCCCGGCTTTGTAGCTGTTCGTTGTCCTTCCTGTTCGTTGTGTGCCAGGCTGTTGTCGTAGGAGCCGTAACCATGCTCACGATTCACGGAAAGCCGAGATATCTCTGTAACGGAATGTCACGTCGCGATTTGCTGCACGCTGCTGGTACCGGGTTGCTCGGGGCGAGTTTAACGTCGTTGCTTGCTGCCGAAGACGCCGGGACAGTTGTCGCGCCTCGGGCAAAGTCGGTGATGTTTCTGTTTCTGTTCGGCGGGCCAAGTCAACTTGAAACGTTTGACATGAAGCCGGATGCAGCTCCCGGAATTCGAGGGCCGTATCAGTCGATAGCGTCCCGCACTCCCGGGTTGAGAATCTGTGAGAAGTTGCCAAAGCTGGTACTTCGGGGCCATCCAAAGCAACTTGACGAATTGTGATTAGACTTGGCCATGTGAAAATCTCTCTGTCAGAAACCATGAACGGAGCGTCCAGTGACGCTCCAACGGCAGACAGATTGACCAGTCACCATTGCCAAACGCTACAACTTCCCGCTATCATCCAACATCAAGATTCCCCGCCGCGACAGCGGCTTAATTGAACAAAGAAAACCGAGGGGGCAGCGTCCGATTGAAGTTGGTGTATTGCTTCGCGGTCGGCTTGTCGTTAGCCTGATGGTCTTGTTCTCGAACGGTCCTTAGCGGCGGAGCAGTCAGCGTGATTCGTTTTGGGTTATGTCGGATTATCATCCACAGTCTGATCCTGATGATCATCGGCATGCCGGCGCTGTGGGCAGACGACCATCCGCTTGCATTGCAAATTGATGAACTGATCGCGGCAAAGTCTGACGGTCAACAGCCTGCACCCTGCTCCGATGATGCAGAGTTTCTAAGACGCATCTGCCTTGATCTTTCAGGGCGGATTCCAACGACCGATGAAACGCGTCGATTTCTCGACAACCCGGCCCTCGACAAACGGGCAGAAATGATCGATCAATTACTGGCTGCACCTACGTATGCTCAGCGGATGCAGGAGTTGTTTCATGTGGTGCTGATGGAACGCCGCGGCGACAACGAAAAATGGTCGAACTATCTTCGCACTGCGTTCGAACAGAACAAGCACTGGGATCAGATTGTGCGGGAACTTCTGTTTCCTGACGCTGAAGATGAGTCTCGCAGGGGAGCTGGTTTTTTCTATTCAAAACGTCTCGAAGCCTACGGACAGAATCCGACGGATTATCCTGGCCTGACGCGCGATGTCGGTCGCTTGTTTCTTGGGGCCGACCTGCAGTGCGCACAGTGTCATAATCATTTGTTTATCGACGACTATAAACAGCATGATTTCCAGGGACTGTATTCGGTCTATCTGAATCTCTCGATAAACAGCGGACTTGAGTTTCCGGCAGTGACCGAAAAGCCTATGCAGAAAAAACTGGAATTCGTTTCAGTCTTTGATGCCACTCAGCGGGAAACGGGACCACGCATTCCGTTTGCCTCCGAGTTTGCTATCCCGGAACAATCGAAAGAAGGTCCTGCGGTCAGTGTCCTCGCGCGGCTGGCGGATGAGTTTCCGACGCAGGGCAACTCAATCTTTGCGAAGAACATCGCCAATCGATTGTGGTTTGTCATGATGGGTCGTGGTCTGGTTCATCCGCTCGATCTGCATCATTCCGGGAATCCGCCATCACATCCCGAACTGCTCGATCTGTTGGCGTCAGAATTCGCGGCGCATCAGTACGACATCAAATGGATGCTTCGCGAACTGGCACTTACGCAGACGTATCAATGCAGCAGTCGCTTTCCCGTCACACTGGCGGATACCGCCGATGCAGCAACCGAAGTCAGCACCACTCAGATCTCGCCGGAGAGCTATGTGCTGTTCAATGAAAAGCGAATGCTGGCCGAGCAACTGCTGCACAGCACGCTCCAGGCGACAGGCAATCTCGATCGCTTGCAGCAGCCTGCGGCGGATGGTAAGCCGAATCCCGAACTGGTCGATCTGACCGCCAAGTACGTGGCCGCGTTCGCAAATGAAGCGCGTGAACCGGAAGATCAGATCAATCCCACGGTCAAAGGTGCGTTGTTCACGCTGAATGATGAAACGTTGCTGCAACTGTTGTCGCGGCAGCCTGGAAACTTGATCGATCGGCTGATGACAATGACCGACGAGCAGCTATTGGCGGAAGAGTTGTATTTGTCGATCTTCACTCGCAAACCGACGGATGTGGAACGCACGGAGCTGTTCGCCTGGCTGGCTCAGAATGGCGACGGTCGAGAAAAAGCAATCCGACTTTTGGCATGGTCGATGCTGACGTCAATGGAATTTGTGGTCAATCACTGAAGAACCAGAATGGGTACCAACATGAGTCAACGACAACTCTGCAAACCCTGGGAGCACCGGTATTCGCGTCGACAACTGCTGGGGACAATGGCAGCCGGCGGACTCGGGCTGCGATCATTCCTGCAGCCAAGCGTCGCTGATGAACTGGCGAAGAATGACAAACAGGTTTTGCTCATCTGGCTGGATGGCGGGATGAGTCAACTGGAAAGCTGGGACCCCAAACCGAATACGGAATTCGGTGGTCCGTTTCGCGCCATCCCGACGTCGGTTCCTGGGATCAATGTCTGCGAATTGCTGCAGCACACGGCGAAACAAATGCACCACCTTGCCGTGCTGCGCAGCGTCTGTACTCAGGACAACAGTCACTCAGCGGGTGTCGCCAGAATCAATCGCGGCGACCCCAAAAATCGTGGTGTGGAATATCCATTTCTCGGTTCCGCCGTCGCCAAACTGCTCGGCCCCACCAGCAGCGGAATGCCACCATACGTCTGGATCAAGCCGTACAGCGGCGGATTCAAGGCCAGTGATGCCGGGTTTCTTGGCGCGAAGTATGGTGCCCTGGCTCTCGGCGATGGCAAGCCGCCGGATAATCTGCTGCTTAACAAATCCATCAGCGCCGAAGAGAATGAACTACGCAATGAACTGCGTCAGAAGTTCGATGAACGCTATGCCGTCGGACGACGGAAGGAATGGACCGAAGCCAACAGCTACGTCTATGAACTGGCGAAGAAACTTATGGATCGCGGCGACCTGTTCGATGAGTCCTCATTCACCGACAAAGATCGCGAACGGTACGGCACGCACGAACTGGGTCGGCACTTGCTGCTGGCTCGCAGAACACTGGAAACCGGCGTGCGGTTTGTCAAAGTCAATTCGTATCACTGGGACAGTCACGGAGATAACTTCAATGCCTGCGACAGTCTGATTCGACAATTCGATCAGCCGTTCGCGGCGCTCATTGAAGATCTGCATGATCGAAGTATGCTGAACAACGTGCTGGTGATTGTCATGAGCGAATTCGGCAGAACTCCGAAGATCAATTCGCACGTCGGTCGTGATCACTGGCCGGAAGCCTGGTCCATCGCCATGGCAGGAGCAGGGATCAAACGCGGCGTGGTTGTCGGCAAGACGAATGACCAGGGCACATTCGTGGACGGCCAACCGCATGACATCGGCGATCTGTTTCACACATGGTTTAAAGCCATGGGAGTTCCCCAGGAGCTGATGCAGTACGACAACCATGGCCAGCCGTTACCTGTGGCTCATGATGATTGCAGCCCGATTTCTGAATTGCTGGCCTGAGCCACGTGGAGTGATCGAATGGACGAAACAACATTACTCGCGCAATACGAACCTAAGCCGACAGGAAAAGTCGTTGACTATGAACGACAGCTCTTTCAGGCTCGGTTCAGTCCGTGCGGAAATTTTCTGATCGCCAGCGGATACGACGCCACGGTCCAGCGGTGGGATCTTCGTGGTGATGAGGTCAAGCGGCTGAATCCATGTCTCGGTCATCACGCATGGGTTGAGTGTTTGTCATTTATTTCGGGAACGGAACGCATCGTTTCGGCAGATTCATGGGGACAGATCGCCGTCTGGCAATACACGGACGAGACTCCTGCGCCCGTTTGGAAGAACGAGTCCGCTCACGACGGCTGGATTCGCGCGGTTGCGGTCAGCCCCGACGGACAATGGATCGCTTCCGGCGGCAATGACCGAATCCTTCGGATCTGGTCGGCAACAGACGGGACTCCCCATAAGGAGTGGTCGCACCCGGACAAGATCTTCAGTCTGTGCTTTCATCCCGACGGGAGTTCACTGGTGTCCGGCGACTTGAAAGGCGTAATTCGCGACTGGGATGTCGGTACAGCGACAGTTCGCCGGGAAATCGACGCCCGTGTGCTTTATCAACTCGACAAAATCCAGGAGTGCGGAGGCGTGCGGCACCTGACGTTTGATTACGAAGGGAAGCAACTGGCCTGTGCCGGGCAGAAAACTCCTGGCGGAGGATTCTCAACCGGATTCCCGTGTGTTCTGGTCTTTAGCTGGGAATCTGGTCAGCAGATTCGCGAAATGCAGATGGGGAATAACGACGATGGCTTTGCTTACGACGCGGTGTTCCATCCCGCCGGTTTCGTCATGGCGACCTCCTGCGCATTCCCTGGCAAAGGCTCCGTCTGGTGCTGGACACCTGCAGACGAAAAGGCATTTTATGACAGCAAGTCCATTTCCAACGGACGCAGTATCAGTCTCCACCCCGACGGCCGCCGCATCGCCCTGTTAGTTTCGCAATCGGCCAATGCCAACGGACGGAAATTGGTTGATGGAGTCTATCAAGGCGGCTCCGCCAGGATTCACCTGTTGGAATTCCCAGGCCCAAAGTGGGATGCAGCTTAGGAACGGCGACTGCGTCGGGAAGGCAAAAGGGGACATTCTACTTTACTTGGGTCCTGGATTTGTTAATCAGC
>CALFOL010000766.1 GCA_937919915.1 uncultured Planctomycetaceae bacterium | reverse complement strand
CGCCGACCAATACCAGCAGGACGCGCCAGCGAGTGAATCCTGTTCGGCACTTAATCACTCGCTGGCGCGTCGTGCTGGTAGTTGATGGTCAGGTTCAGGGAGCGACCGGTTGGCCAGCCAGCAGCTTCGCCATTGGAAAACTCAGGGCACTGCAGATGCCTTGGAGCAATGCGGCTTCCCGGAATGTGATTTCCTGATTCGCTGACCTGAGTGCGATACAGATGAGTCACGCCGTCGTCACAATTCCGAACAGTCTGACTTCCCAGTGCACACAGCGGCTGAGGGTCATTCGATATCAGCGGGCTGGCAGCGGACATGGATTCGATCCACAGCGAACCGCTGTGTAGACCAAAGTTGCTGCGACGAATTGAGATTTCGGGCCCAAAGGCCGGCCTTTGCCTCGAAACTCTTATCTGCAATCCGCCGGAAAATGATCGTTCCGAAATCTCACCAAACACAGAAGTTAGTTCGTGAGAATTCCTCAACGGACGGGGCGGCCATGCGACGTTCAGCTACACGACTGGTTCTGGTGGCCAGTGATCTTCGATGTTCAGCAGCTGCAGCATGCGGCGACGGAGTTCTTCCATCAGTGGGTTCGTACCACGTGGCTTGCGGGCCGTCGGGTCGACTTCGATTGGCTCTCCCACCGTTATGTCGACATGCATGTCATTGTACAGCGTGACTTGATCGGTCAACTCTTCCTCGATGCGTTCCACTGTTTCGAACAGGCGATGGTCGTAACGATCTCCCGCAGCATTCTGGTCGATGTAACCGAGGACATGCAACGACATCGACTGAGCATAGTAGACGTCGGTCAGGACTCGCCAGCGTCGCTGTCGCTCGGCTTCGTCCAGGCCGCCCTTGACCATGTCTGTGATCACAGCGATCCGAATATCTTTGACACGGACGATCACGTCGCCGCTTCGTATTTTTCCAAGCCACTGCTGCTCATGCTTTTTAAGAATGTGATCCACCAGCTCAGCAATGCGTTCTTCGATGTTGCCGGTTCTTGAAAATCCCAGGACCTGAGTCTCACGCAGACACTGCATCGCTTCTCGCAGCCGATCAACCCGTTCTCTAACCGGAGACTGGTTGTAGTCCTGCCAAAACAGTCTTTGTTCGAGTCGACTTAAAACGGGAGCCAGCGACTTCTTCGGATCACTGCGGTGTTCGTATTTGTAAGCAACAGGATGGATGACCACTTTGCTGTCGGGCTGAATCTTTGCCCGTTTTTTGGCAGCCATATTTGCGATGAACGAAACTCCATCCATCAATGGCATCAGGCGGTCATTCGAGGCAGAGATCACACCTTCAGGAAAAATCAGCAGCGGACGTTCTGCAGTGGAGACGACTTCTACTGCCAGATCCAGCGCCTTTCGATCGAGCCCTTCGCGATAGATACTGAAGCCGCCGATGCCTCGGCAAATCAGCGTTTCCAGCCAGTTTTGTTTGAACACATGCCAGCTGGCCATCGCGTACGCATGAGCTGGCGTTTCTGTCACAATGACGCCGCTGAGCATCGGGTCGGATGCACGACTGTGGTTTGGACACAGGATAACGCCGTGTTTTGCTGCTAACGATTCACGGAGAAGGTCGAGCCCAATCGTCTTCCAGCTGTCGACGCCGTATTTTGTCCTGAGCAATCGAGGGACAAATTTCCCAATGGCCCATGAAACACTGGTGCCTCGGTAAGGGCTGACAAATTTATAAGGTTCGTCAAAGACGACTTTCTGCATTCCTTTGCCTTCTGAGCAGTCTTTTGATGTCGTCGCTGTAATCAACGGCGTTGTGTCACAAATCGGTCTCGCTGTCCTGGCCGCAGTTTAGGATATGCGGGGCAAATTGTGAGGCCCTGAGTGAATATTTCAGGGGAACGTTCTCGATGTTGAAACCGCGACTGGGATGTGCCGGCCGTGGATTACGCGAAATCGCGTGTCTGAAAACGCAATTCACCATCGACCAATGTGCCGACAACTCGCCCCCGGACCGCGCGCCCAACAAACGGTGTGTTGTGGCTGCGGGAACGGAATTGTGAAGCGTCGATTGTCCATTCTTCCTGAGGGTCAATTAGCGTCACGTCAGCGGCAACGCCCGGCGACAGTGTGCCGTGTGGGATGTTCAGCAGTTTTGCCGGGCCAATTGTCATGCACGAAACCAGCTGTGACCACGTCAGATGTCCCGGTGCGATCAGGCATTCCGCAAGAACGGCAAGAGCTGTTTCGAGCCCCGACAAACCGAAGGGGGCAGTATCGAGTTCGATAGCCTTCTTTTCGATCGCCAGTGGCTGATGGTCACAACTGATGACGGAAATGGTGCCGTCTTTGAGACCGGTGATCAGTGCATCGATGTGATCCTGTGTTCGCAGTGGTGGATTGCACTTGTACAGCGTGTCGAAGCTTTCCATAACCTCGTCAGTCAGCAGCAAGTGGTGCGGCGTGACATCAGCGGTCACGGCAACCCCACGACATTGAGCGATCCGAATCCGTTCGACTGCATCTCTCGTGGAAACACACATGATGTGAATGCGGCCTTCTGTCAGCTCAGCCAACGCGATATCGCGACCGGTCATGATGTCGCTGGCAGCGGCAGGCACACCGCGCAGTCCGAGCCGAGTGGACTCGAAGCCTTCATGCATGACGCCGCCTTCGGACAATTCCGGTACCATCGAATGATGCAGAATCGGTCGACCAAACATGCCCGTGTATTCCAACGCGCGGCGCATCACTTCGGCATTACCGATCGGGTTCTTCCCATCGGTGAACGCAACCGCATCCGCCTCACACAGTTGGCCGATTTCAGCGAGTTCCTGGCCTAAATTGCCTTTTGTGACGGCTCCCAGTGGGAACACACGGCAATTGTTGGCGCGTTCCGCCTGGCGCTTGACGAACTCAGCAGAACCGCGATTGTCGACGACCGGGTTGGTGTCGGGATTAGCCGCAATACTGGTGAACCCGCCAGCCAAAGCGGCTGCAGTGGCGGAGGCAATGGTTTCGTCTTCTTCGAAGCCCGGTTCGCGCAGAGACACATGCGGATCGATGAAACCAGGACACACCAGCAACCCCGTCGCGTCGATGATATGGTCGGCATCAACGTGAGTGCCAGCAGGGATGATGCCGACGACCCGTCCGTTGTCGATCAGCACTGAAGCTGCTTGTTCAACCTTGTTCGCTGGATCGATAACTGTTCCGTTTTTGATCAGAGTCTTCACGACTTGCCGACTTTCTTTGCCAGTAGATAGAGGCAGGCCATACGAATCAGCAGTCCGTTGGAGACCTGCGTCAGGATTGCAGAATTCGGCCCATCAGCAACCTCGGGCGTCAATTCGACTCCACGGTTAATCGGCCCCGGAGCCAGAACCAGCAGATTTTCTTTGCCTTTACGAATGCGTTCTCCGTTCATGCCGAACAAATGTGCGTACTCTGCGATGGACGGAAAGAACGCTCCACGCTGACGTTCGAACTGGACTCGCAAAAGGTTGACACAGTCTACTCGAGGCAGAATCTCATCGAGGTTGTAGGCGATCTCGACTCCTAGTTTGGCAATGGCTTTCGGTACCAGCGTCGCCGGTCCGCAGACGATGACTTTCGCGCCCAGCTTCAACAGTCCGTGAATGTTCGATCGCGCGACGCGGCTGTGTCGTATGTCTCCAACCAGGGCCACCGTGAGTCCTTCAATACGGCCCAACCGTTGACGTATCGTCAGCATATCGAGCAGCGCTTGCGTTGGATGTTCGTGTGTGCCATCGCCCGCATTCAATACGCCTGCTTTCAGCTTGCGCGCCAGCAGGTGTGGAGCACCGGGAGTACGATGCCGGCAGACAACAAGATCGACTCCCATGGCTTCGATCGTCAGTGCCGTATCGACAAAGGTTTCGCCCTTCGACAGGCTGCTTCGTGAGGCGGAAAAGTCCACGGTGTCGGCGCCCAGACGCCGGGCCGCAATATTGAAACTGGTTTTCGTCCGCGTGGAGTTTTCGAAGAAAAGATTGGCGACGACGGTGCCATTCAGCACCTGCAGTTTCTTTGAGGCCCCTTCCGTGAGCTCGTGAAAGCGGTCTGCCAAATTCAGAATAGTTAGAATCTGCTGAGCCGAAAGGTGTTCGAGTCCCAGCAAATGCCGCTCACCCCACGGGGCCGTGATTTCGATGTCCGTTATTGTTTCCGTCATAAGAGCTGTCGATGCTCGGGAGGTCAGCGATTGTCCGCGACCGTTTTCAGGACGCGCAAAATTTCGACGACTCTACCGCGTCTCACACGGCTACTGCAATTCTTTGAGCGATATCATCACCCCGATTCTTCAGAAACGCGAAACTCTGAGAATAAGCAGCGGGCCGACTGCGATACGGCGTGGAGTTTCCGCAAAGAAACACAGCCTCTCGGACTAAAGCAACGAATTGTTGCTTTGGTCAGAGAGGCTGTGAGTTAGCTTCAATAC
>CALFOL010000765.1 GCA_937919915.1 uncultured Planctomycetaceae bacterium | reverse complement strand
TCAGGTTCCAGCAGGAACTGATACAACCAGGCTGTCTGTACTTTCAGACCTTCCTGAATCAGCGGTGGCGGAGACGCCTGCCATGCAAGGTTGCGGTTTCCACCCGTGAGGGTTTCGACAAGGTTGCCGACCAGCCATTCGGCGAATTCTCCGCCACGTCCTGGTTGGAAATCAACCATCTTGGAATCAGCGATCGTTACTCGACTACCAGGAAGTAACCGCTTGGGATCTTCTGCGTTTCCAAAGTCGATGGTTTCCCAGAGATCAAATCCGCTTTCACGATATTCAGGGTCTTCTTCTTCCGGATCCGGTTCCACCATTTGAATTCCATGGAACGAAGCCAGTGGCAGATCCACTTCTTTGCCATCGATTTTGAATTTGCGAGATTCGCCCGTCAAAGCCAACCTTGGCTTGCGGAACTCAAGCAGCATCTTCAAACCGTCTTCGTGATCCGCCGCTGTCAACTGCGTCGGCCGCACATCATTGTCGATATCAACGCCATACGTTACCTGTGGGAGTTCGACCATGTGGCAGCCCGTACAGTTGTACTTCGCCAGCAGGAATTCCCCTTCGATGCGGTTCTTATCCACCACGTTCGGCGTGTAGACGTACTGCTCAGCAGGTGGCTCAGCCACAAGGCCGAGAACAAACGTCGCAATGGCCTCGATTTCGTCTTCCTTCAACGGGAACTTTGGCATACGCAAACGTTCGTCGTAGCCCTTGGTTTCCGTCTTCATGTAATCGTAGGTTCGAGGTCCACGCAGCTTCTGCCAGAGGAATCCAGGACGACCATGATGCAGCAGGCTGTCGTAAAAGAACGCCTGAGTCAGCTCGGGCTCCATGAGTTCCGCAGACGTGGTTCCGTCTTCAGCCATCGCCATGGCTGCCTCAATACGATCATGTGTGGATGAGCCATCCGGCTCACCATGGTGGTGCAGAAATTCTTCGATGTGTTCCAGGCCGAGCTTACTGGTGTCCTTGCGGCCCCAGTCCTGCAGCGCAACGCCGATCGGGCGGGCTTCGTCGTAACCGGGGATGTCGTGGCAACCATAGCAACCGTAACGAGAGATCGTTCGCCGACCGATGTACTCAATCTTACGGTTCTTCCATTCGTCAGCATCAACCACAGCAGCACCGTCTTCTGTTGCCAGAACGCGTTCGTCACCTGCAACATCGCCGGCACTTTGAGGGAAGTGCTGTGTCTGCAGAATCTGGTTCACAGCGTCTTCACTGAACCGTGATTTTTTAAGGAACAGCTTCACCAGATCGTTAAGTGCGACATCGTCGAGTACGACTTGCGGGAACTGCTCGGATTCGCCCTGGCTTAGCAGGAACGCAGTAATATCCGCGGCGGGGTCGATGGTATCGTCGCCCTTTTTGTAAGGATCCAGATACAGATTCGGCATCTTGCTGCGAGCATGATATCGCGATGGTTCTTTCACCCATGTGTACAGCCAGTCACTGAAGGAATTGTCGTCTTTGTTGCGATTGACCTTCTTATGAATGTCGCTGATGTTGGGACCAAATTCGGCCGTGGTGCCTGGGACAGCAGAATGCTGATGACAGGCCAGGCAGCCGCGTTCTGTGAACAGCGTCTTGCCGCGTTCTGCATTGGCTTTGTAGCCAGCTTCCGGCTTCAGCAGATCGATGGGTTCTGAGCCATTGATCAGAACACTGGCGATACCAGCGAGCTCAACCTTTTGGTAACTCTGAGCCGCTTCGTCTCCCTGGTTCGACAGATTGAAGAACTGCGGCATCTTGGTCGTCGGGCGAAAACGGCCAGGGATCTCAGTCCAGTAGGCGATGAAGTCAGCTGATGTCTTGGCAGCCACGTGACGCAGACTTGGCCCGACCTTGCGGAACTTGCCAGTGTGCTGTTTAGGATCGTCGACAATTCGCTGCTCCTGCTCAGCCGTCTGTGGTTCCAGACGCATATCCGGACCAATGGCATTGCCGCCATCGAACCCGTGGATTTCGTGACAGCCAAAGCAACCGTACTTCCGAATCAGATTGTAGCCCTTGTAAGCTTTGGGAGCGGACGCCCCGAACTTCGGGTGCTCACCAAGTTCTGTCACGTCGTGGTGACACTTGATACACGCTGATTCCTGGAAGCGTTCCGGCTGCATCGGATACTCCCAAAAGTGATTAGGATGGTATCCGTATTCGTGGTGCCAGTCTTCCGCCTGATGCGGATCGTTGGGAGTGTGTTCGCCATTACCAAAGCTGGTTCCTGATCCCTGACCGTCATGGCAGGCAGTGCAGCCGAATGTTCCTACCGGATGAGGGCTGGAGGCCGTTGTGAAGAGATCATGGCGTGGATGAGTCGTGTAGGGGTGCGGGAATTTATTTTCAGCAACCCACTTTTTCACGTCCTGTTTGTCGCTGGGCTCGCCATGAGGAAACGCCGGCAGATTGCCCGGTGCCGTGCGATCCATGTTCATGTGGCAGGTTCGACAACGGTCGAAACGCGCGATCTCTGTCATACCCAGTGTCTGGTGCAGATCCGGCAGCCAGTCCTGAGTCACTTTAAATTGTCCGTTGAAACCTTCAATGATCGGCTGCTTCATCAGCCAACGCTTGAACTCCATTGGCGCGTTGTCTTCGGGCATAATCTTTTGCAGAGCGTCTTCCGCCAGCACGAGATCGGCTTTCAACTGTTCGATGGACTTTTTGATCTCAACAGATTCTTTCCGAAGCTTGCCGAATTCGGTCAGTTGCTTAGCTTTCTCTGCTGCTGCTGCACGTTGTGCAGCTAACTCCACGGCTGTCAGCTTGCCGAAATCGCCCAGTTGCTTAGCTTTCTCTGCGTCAGTTTCCACGTTGGGCTTGCCGATGTCAGCCAGAGTTTTTTCAGCAGCTTCGAGTTCCAGCTGAATTTCGTCGCAGACAGTCTGAGCAGCGGCGTACCTGGCTTTATGTCCGTCCAGCACTGCCCGTGGGGCACCGTCGCGAATACCCAGGTCGTAGCCAGCTCTATCTTCATCTCGATCAGCGTTTCGGCTCTTCAGCTTCAGCGCCAGCGCCTCAACGCTACGTGTTGCTTCGTCAGTTTGAGCTGCCAGTTCTTTCTTCAGCCCGGCAAACGGCTCAAGATTTTCCTCGATCTGCAGTTGGACTTTCTCCAGCGATTCTCGCTTCGCCTTAAATTCCGCAGTCTGCATTTGCTGGATATCGCGTTCTTTTGCGGCTGCCTGCAGCTCCAGGTTGGTGGCCTGATACGGACGCCATTCGTCGTCGTAATCTTTCACCATCATCAACAGCACAGACGCCAGCAACGTAACGCAACTGATCGCGAAGACGAGGTGCAGCTTGTTCTGATCTCTGAAGAAATGTTCTTTTGCCGGCATGTCGGTACTTAGTTTTCAGTGTGCAGTTGTCAGTTTTCAGCGTTCGAACGTCAATAATTCAAATATTGAAGAACCACTCGGGGATACCCACGATGTACTTCAACGAAAACATCCATCGCAAAATCATCTTGATTGGCAAAACGGCCATCCACAACCCAAGGTTCGAGAACACAAGGAACCTGAGAATCCCCATGCGAACGAAATACTTGCGGAGAATCGTTAGCCCCAGAACCGGAGGCAGGAAGGCAAAGTAACCAATCGTTAACAGAATTCCTGGTGACTCACGCAACAGAATTGTGCCAACACCACTGCCCTTCGGCAGACCGCCCAGCGGTGCCCAAAAGAACTCTGACAGGTTCACGTTGTTCGCAGCCACAACCTTATGAACATCCCACAGCTCGTAGATGCCGTAAAAGTTCCAGTTCGGACCTCGCAAAAACGTTCCCAGTACGATCAACGAAATCCACAGAGGAAAGAAGCCGAACATAAATGTACTGACAGCAAAGCTGCGTTCTTTGAAGCTGTAATAGCCGTTGCCGCCTTTATTGAAGTCGATGTACGGCACAGCAATCAGGCCGCCCAGAATAATCCCGGGCAACACCACGCCCGCCAACCACGGGTCGAAGTACACCAGCATTTCCTGGAGCCCCAGGAAGTACCACGGAGCCTTCGAAGGATTCGGCGTCTTGACGGACGATGCTGGTTCTTCCAAAGGTGCCTGCAGAGCCAGACCCCAAAAAATCAGGATCGCGGTCAGCACGATCATGCAGATCAGTTCGGTGTAAACCAAATCCGGCCAGACCAGAACCTTCTCACTGTTTTCCTGCTCGATCAGCGGACGACCTTCAGCCAGCCGACGATCGTTTTCACAGGCCTGCTTGAAGTACAGCCACGTCAGAAACGCCACGATGAACAACATGGCCACGATCGGCACGTTGTCCGGCTTACCAACAATTTGGCGGAAGTCGTAGTCGCTGAGACTAAGCCCCATAAAAATCAGCGAACCCTGAAACAGAGTCCAGGCAACAGTGGTCTTAATCCACCATTCGCGGAAGTAGATCATCGCCCCCCAGAGTGCGATCGA
>CALFOL010000764.1 GCA_937919915.1 uncultured Planctomycetaceae bacterium | reverse complement strand
ACTACGCTGAACAGTTTGCCAAAGTCTTTCACAAGACGACACCAAATCTCCGCCGAGATCCCAAGGCGGTCAAACAATGGAGCAAATTGGGTCGGTGTCGCACCTCGTTTGTCAGCACGCGTCTGCCGAGCCGTCCAGTCCAGCAGGCTCAGATAGTCCGCCGTCGACATTGGCAGAAACCCCTTGTTGCTGCATCGTGCCCCTTGCTTGTTGACACATGGACCAGTGGAGCTTGAGCCACCGACAAGTTGCACCGGAGCTAGGTGTCTCGCCCCCCGTGAGCCGCAAGGCGCTAGCCGCGGGTGTTGCGATTCCGCCGCAACAGAGTTGCCCGTGTCTCCGACGCTGGACTCCTGCCGTCCGTCACTTTGCTCCGTCGCATGGCGAGCCTGCACATCGCGACAACGCTTTTGAGCCGAAGTAAAGTCACTGTCTTCAATGGTCTCCGCCAACGCCGCTCGAATCGGATTCAGATCCACATACGCCGCACACGCCAGAATCGCGGTCTCATCCAGAAGTCGCACGGTCCGATATCGAGCCTGGAAAAACTTGCCCACTTCGCCATCCTCCTTGTTCGCGCGCTGAGCAATATTCTGACTCAACAACCGCATCCACCACGAGATATCGCTTAGCCGGCTACGGATCACTTCCAGCTTCGCCTTGTCGCTGCGAATGTGGTTGAGTTCAGATTCTGACGGCTCCAGCGGCTGCCGCTTCTCATCCCGCCGCTCAGGACACAACATCAGCCACCGCCGAGCCACATCCTCATCGCTCCATTCCTTCACCACATCCGGCCGAGACCTCAAGACCAGGTGGAAATGGTTTGACATAATCGCCTGACAAAGCAGATCGATTCCGAAGTACCGAGCCTGATGAACAAGCTGCTGATCGATCCAGACCTTGCGATGGTCATAGTTCTTTCCGCTGACGGGATCCTCGCCAAACAGGAAACAACGCCGTACCGTGCGATTCATCACATGCACAATCGCGATTTCTTCCGCCGCAAAAACTTCAACACGAGCCAACCGAGCCATGAATCACCTCAACGACGCCCAAATACGGCTGTAAACTCAAACAGACAGTGGACAATAGTTTACAAATCCAAAGCCGACTGTCCACAAAGTGCTGTGTCCCCGATGTCTTCCATAATGGCAGTTGATTTCAGATTCCTCTTACGACAGTGGAATCACATTCGCTATCCATTCAGGAAATCGTCCTTGCTGGCTACCGTGTCAGTCCCTCTGGAAGTTCTTTCAAGCGTTCGATTGTCACGATCTCGTGAAAGAACCACGGTTCTCCTGAGTTCCTGCGAAACATCGCACACTTCGATGGGTACTTCGTTCCGTCATATTCCTTCCACTCACTGAACCGATAGATGTCGTTTCGCCAATCAACACGGACGAGTTCGTGTGTCGTCTTGTCGAAATACATGTCAATCGCCGGGTCCACGCTGCCGGTGACTTGAAGACCAGCCAATTCCTTTTCATTGTCAGTCACGTCAGGGATGAGTGCGAGTTTGGATTCTGTGTCTTTGAGGACTCCCAGTGTCCATGCCCATGCTGTGATCTTCGCTGGCTCTTGCCCTCGTTCATTCGTTCCAATCCACCAAGACTTCGGTGGCTCAACCACTGAGACACGGGGAGTGCCGGGCGATACTCGCTCCTTTCCGGCGTTGTACCGTTCTTCCATGCGGAAGAGTGTGAGCAGTTTTTCTTCGCCACCTGCCGCCATAATGACTTTGCTGACAAGTTCCTTCTCAGGTGAAGCTGCGGAATCTTCTGCAATACTGGGGCAGGTGGAAGTCAGCACTGCTAACGACATTGCGAGATAGCACAGAACACGACGAAATTTGATGTTGAAATTGTGGTTCATGACTCTGGTTATCCTGTTATGGAAGGGCTTTTGACCGGAACATCGCCAATCAGCTTTCTTGAATCACTGTGAGGTGACTCGCTTCTTTCTGCACGCTTCCGAGCAATACTTGACCTGCTCCCAGACCTTCGCCCATTTCTTCCGCTAAGCGAATGGTCGATTGCAGATCGGGCACATCTTCGTTGCCAGATTGGGTTTGTTGTGAGGCATCTTACTTCATTAGCGTCAACAGCATAACAACTGGCGACTCCGCCTTGATGCTGTGCGGTGTCTTCGGAGCCATTTGAATCCATGTGCCCGGCTTTCCTGAGATTGACTCCTCGCCGACCGTCAGTGCAGCTTCGCCTTGGATGATCTGGAGGATGGCCGGAAATGTTGGCGAGCACTCTACTTAGCCTGCCATGACAAGACTGTTGCGAAAGGGTATCCGTCGCAATCCTGTGGTGGTCGGTGTTAGTAAAAGGACAGCAAAGTAATGAGTGAGGTAGACTTCTCGGACGCTCTGTGGCTGTTCGCATCTCCTTGGAGTGAACAACAGCTAGAGCACGGTGATTGCATGAATGAGCTTGCACTTGCGTGGGTATCATTGTGGAATTTTACGGTTGACCCAACTTCAATGGGAATAGATGAACTCGTTGGGGTTTGCGAGAGTTTGCTCGATATACCCACCACCGAACTCATTGAGATTCTCTCACAGCGAATGGTAGTGTTTTTCCCAGACGACAACCGTTTAATCGAAAGTTATCGGGTCCAATTTGACTTTGAAGAGTTTAGCATTTACGTGAAGCTAGCTGAGCCAAACGGCTAATCCTTCTACCCAACGACTCAACTGGTGATCACTGTCGATTCCATCTGGCTCAATCATCACCCAGCCTTTCATCGGCCTGCCTGTGATGTCAAATCCATGAGTTGTTCTTCAGCACCGACCAGAACTCAATCGTAGTCCTGTTCCGGTTCGGCCCAGACTTGAGCATCCCCTTCGTTATCAATCTGAACGTGGATGGTATTCGCACGACAGCAGACAGGACAGTCTTCAACATACGTCTGGCTTGAGCCTTCGGTAAGATCGAGTGGTATGACGATCTCTTCACCGCAGGCATCGCAGGTGTAACTGGCGTCTTCCTGTGATGTGGATTTGCTAGTGCTGGAAGAAGTGACTGGTGATTGTTGCTCGTCATCCAGCCACGGTAATTGTTCGCCGGACGCCAGCAGATTACACGCCCACAGCATGACTGACAGGGATTCGTCATCTGCCAGTCGGTGATCGCTGCCGACTTCGATCAGTGTTTCTGGTGGCAGGCCACTGCTGGCGATGATTTCCTCAGAGTCGGCGAAAGGGATCACGTCGTCTTTGCGTGAGTGCAGGATCACCGAGTTCGGCTTGAGCGTCTTGACAGTTCCCCAATTCTTCCATGCTGGGCAAAGAAGTACCAGTGGTGTGTCATTGGAATTGATATTGAGAGCGACCGCACCGCCACGGGACGATCCGACAATAACATCTGGATGGTGCTTGCCGTATGCAGCTTGTGCAGTCCGAATGGCAACATCGAAATCGTCGTCATCAAGGGCCGGGTTGATGACATTGTGTTCAGCATCTTTCAGGTACGTTGGTTTGACGCCACCGGGAACTGAGTGCCAGCCGTGAAGGAAGAGGATTTTCATGGAGTCTTGACGTGTACCCTGTTTGATCCAATTTGATCAAGCAGCCGATCCAGAGCTCTGTCATCAAGCTCAGCAATTCTCCGAAATGCCTCTGGTCGCTCCAACACCCGCATTTGAATTGCCGGTGGAACCCGATCCGTCAGTAGCAGCAACTCATCCTCATCGCAGTCCAGTGCATCTGCCAACTTGTGGATGAACTTCTCGGATGGATACTCGCCAAACTTGCACAGGCAAAAATCGGCACCACTCAAACGCTCCTCAAGCGAGCGGCCACGCGGCAGGGGCGAACGGCCATCGCAAAGGAATCCGGGATTACGACGAAGAAGCTGCTCGACTTCGTCAATCGAGCGGACTTGTTTCGGATCCGCGGCATAGGCGAAGAATACTCCGACCTGCTGGAAGCGTCCGGTGTCGACACAGTCCCGGAGCTGGCTCAGCGAAATGCGGAGCATCTCGTCAAAGCAATGGCCGAGGTCAACACACGACGAAACCTGGTGCGACGTGTTCCGGTCGAGAAGCAGGTACGAGGCTGGATCGAACAAGCGAAGTCGATGGAACGAGTGATCGAATATTAGAGCAGCTTACTCATGGCTGTGAACGGTACTCGCTCGCGGGAGTAGGCTTTCTTCAATCGAAATGCGTTCCCCGCGGGCAGAAATCAGCGTACTACGCTGTAAAGCCTGTCGGATTGAGCGAATCGCCGTCCCGGTGTAGAGCGAAGCGACCAACCACTCCGGGCTCCGGGCCTCTCAGGCCCTTGCGCGAGTTTCGATACTGCTTTCAGCATTTACGGCCACTGTTTCCATTGGTGGCCGAAGCGATCGCTGGGTCCCCTGGCGAAAGATTTCACCGGCGAGAGCTGCAGAATCAGGTAGGCGACGGTGGTTCTGTGTCGACATCGGTCCACTTCATATTGGCCCCCATCGGTTCAATTCGCAGCACGACTTTGCCGCCCTGGAAGATCCGCACCGTCCCCGTTGACTCCGACACCGCCATGGCAATAGCGTCTGTGGCCTTGGAGATTTCAGCCGCCGCCCAGTGACGCGACCCCAGTCCCTTCGACAATATTAGATCGTCCGCTGAAGCCCGGAGATGCCGACCGGCGGCCTGCACAACCCCATCCGCCGAAATAATGAAGGCCCCGTCGATCTGTGCCAGTTCCTTCATACTTTCGCGAACACGTGGACTGCGAATCATGCGTTCCGACTTCGCGTAACCTCGAAACGGATCGTGCACCTGTTCCTGCGACAGCTGCATCACCTTGCGATGGTTGCCGACAACGAACAATGTCCCAACGGCCTTGCCTTCACGGCCTTCCCGACCGATTTCACATGCCAGGTCGACGACAATCCGGAGGGTTTCGAGCGGTACCTGAGTCTCAAGCCGCTGCAGATCGCGAGAGGTCAGCTTTGCCAGTTGATCGGCAAGGTGGATCACACTGATGCTGTCGCACGTATTTTTCTCGTAAGCCGAATACACGGCCAGCACTACGTCTCCTGACTGCAACATTTCATCAGCAATACACTCCAGCAAAACCTGTGACACCTGAGTGTTTCGGGTCTGCGGTTCATGGTCGATGGCGATAAGCTCAACCTCATCATCTCGCACCGCTTCCTGAATTTCGATGTTGTCGGTGGCGACAATCAGCTGTTTTCCACGGAGTAGCGTCTTGACCGTTTTGAAGTCGTAGGCCTCTTCAGCAAGCAGCACGACAGCCTTCGCGCCAGCCAGTTCAGCCAGTTTTTTGGCTGACTTCAGCAGGTTCTCGAATTGCTGGCTAATTTTCTTCCGCTTCATTCTGCCGAGTGTAAGCAATGCCGGATTACCGTCAACGGAACAGGTGTCGCCAATTGGGCAATTGGTTCGAGACAGACACACGTGTGGCCGATCCCGTCAGCGTTTGTCCGCTCACACCCTGGGCGAGCACTACAACGACCACTTGAAATCCCACGGATGGCGCGGCGAACAGACGGATAAAGTCAGCTCCTCTGTGGGCTACCACACCGTTCGTTGGAAAGACTGACCCACTGGGCGCTGGGTTCCTTCAACCAGAAGTCTTACCTTGCGATTCCGGGGCTTTCCAATCGTGTAGTTGCAGTTCAACGCTCTCGTAGCCCTTGAACGAGTTGATCTGCGGTGCAAAGCTGATTGCCAACGGTCCTTCGACCGCAGCGATTTCCGCGGCCCATTCTCCACGGCCGAATGCGACCGCTCGCAGCTTTGTCTTGTGCTGCTGCAACCGCAGTGCAAGATGTTGAGCCCCTTCTCCCATCGTCTTCGGTGGTTCCGCCAGGTTGACGCGGATCGCGGAGAAACGCGGCTTCGGATTTGCAGCACCGAATGGCCCGAGGTGTTCGAGTTCGACAACGGCGCGGCGAGTCACTTCGGACAGATGCACCTCTGCATCCACACGCAGAGCCATATCGTCTTCGGTGGGGCGAAAATTATTCCTCGCCCAGTTGGCCAGAGACGTACGCAGTTCCTCCACGCGTTTTCCGTCGATCTGCACGCCGGCGGCAAACTTGTGGCCACCGAAACCCAGCAGAGAATCCTTACTGGCGTTGAGTCCGGCATACATATCAAAGCCGGCGAACGAGCGCGCACTGCCGGTTCCGGTGCCGTCATCTTTCAGACAAATCACAACGGTCGGTTTTTCGTAGGTTTCGGCGATTCGGCTGGCGGCGATTCCGATGACACCTTGATGCCAGTCGTGCTTTGCCAAAACTAAAGTCGGGTCGTCTGCCCATTCGGGATGTTGTTCGATCAGCTCCTTCGCTTCTTTAGTTATGCGGCGTTCGACAGTCTTGCGGTTCTTATTCAGTTCATCCACGTAGGCCGCCAGTGCATACGCGCGCTCGGGGTTTTCGGTGGTCAGCAGCTCCACTGCCAGACGAGCCTGCCCCAGTCGCCCGGCGGCGTTGATGCGCGGGCCGATGCCAAAGCCGATATCCTCGGCCGTGAGATTCGGCTTTTCATCAAGCTTCGAGATCTTAATCAGGGCCTTCAGCCCCAACGATGGATTTTCGCGAAGACTATGCAGACCGTAACGTACGATGATGCGGTTCTCATCAACAAGCGGCACAACGTCAGCAACTGTTCCAATTGCTGTCAGCCCAACGGCGGATTTCAAAAATTCACGCATCCGAGGGCTGGCTCGCTTGCCGTCTCCGGTGAGTTGGCAGATCGCCCAGGCAAGTTTGAACGCAACGCCGACGCCGCAGAGATCACCGAACGGATACTCCGTGCCAGGCAAACGCGGATGAACCAGCACAGCCGCGTCGGGGAGCTCGACCCCGATGGTGTGATGGTCGGTGATGATTAATTCCAGACCAATTTCCTTCGCAACGGCAGCTTCTGTTACGCTGCCGATGCCACAGTCAACAGAGACCAGCAGACGCGTTGGATCTTCTTCGTGTAGCTGACGAATCGCGGCTTCGTTAATTCCATAGCCTTCTTCCATCCGACAGGGAATATAGTAATCCACGTTGCCCCCGAGGAGCTTCAGGCAATGCCACAGGAGAGCCGTCGAGGTCACACCGTCCACGTCGTAGTCGCCGTAAATCGTGACGCGTCGTTTGTCTTTCACTGCCTGCACGATCAGTTCAGCCGCCTCAGGCACGCCCGGAAGCAACATGGGATCGTGAAGATTACTGAGCTTCGGCTCCAGATGACGTTTGGCATCCTCCGCCGTGGTGTAGCCTCGAGACAACAAAACCTGAGCCATCAATGGCGTCACTCGCAACTGCTGACTCAGTTTTGAGATCGCAGCTTCGTCGTGAGGGTGAAACGACCATTTCCGTGGCACAGGGAACTCCGTGAATTTGGGCAAACAGTAGCGTTCCGGGGCTGAGTTCAGCCCGGCCGACAAGCAATAATCGGGCATAAGAACGCGTAACAGTGGCATTATACTCGCATCTTTCCCCGTGAACAGCTGGCCAATCCAGAGGAATCCGTCTGCTTGTCATTCAAAGGGAGTCTCCGCGACGAAAGAATCTCCGTTAGGCGACGTCGTAAGCGCAGATTCTTTCGTCGCGGAGCTCCTTGGGAGTGACACCACCGCGTTTTCTGGTTCTCCTGGATTCTGTTGCCGTCCATGAACGCATCCCGCTCCGGAGATATCCTACGTCTGTCTTGACGTGGAGCACTTAACTGTGGGATCCTGCCCGCAGTCTTGGCGGTGCAATTGCACGGGCTGATGTTTCGTCAGCCGGGACACCATGCGTGTCCAGAAAATCTTTGGCAACGATCTACGATCGTTGGGCAGGACGAGCGAGGCTTCGGCCTCGCTTTTTCTTTTTTGAGTTCTGTTTTCCATGTTCACCGTTCCTGTTCTGATAGGCATTGCCGTCCTGGCGGTGGCCGCTGTTACGATCGGCGTGATGCTGAGTCGTTCTGGAAGCGGTACTTGTCTGCCTGAGCCGCAGCCATCGTCGTCCGCGACGACGAAACGGGACACTGCCAGACGGGATTTGGCGGAACTTGCACGCCGACTGCAAATGCCAATCGAAACGCTGCAAGGCCATGAGCCGACTTACCGCACGGCGGAGATTCCTAAACCACGAGGTGGTGTCAGGCGGCTGGAGATTCCTGATGACTCCACGAAAACTCTGCAACGCCGGATTCTGAATTACCTGTTGCGATCGCTGAACGCTCACCCGCTGGCCTGCGGCTTCGAACCCGAAACATCGATCGTTCATGCAGCTCTACCGCATCAGCGTCAGGCGATGGTTGTGAAAATGGATGTACGTCGTTTTTTTGAGTCCACGTTGTCGCAGCGAATTCAAAAGTACTTTGAAGCAATCGGCTGGAACGAAGAGGCTGCCGATCTGTTGACCGCACTGACAACTTACAACGGGCATCTGCCGCAGGGGGCTCCTACCAGTCCTCGGCTCAGCAACCTGGTGAACTGCCGAATGGATGAAGCGCTGTTGCGTTTGGTAAAACGTCACAAGGGAGCCTATTCGCGTTACGCTGATGACATCACAATCTCTTTTCCGTTTCGACGCGGAAGAACCGCGCGAGGGCTAACTCAGGCGGTGCGACGGATTCTGAAGATGTACGGCTACACTATGCACGGCGGGGCCAAGTTGAGATTCTACCGCCAGAATCAGCGGCAGCAGGTGCTGGGGCTGGTCGTAAATGAGAAAGTCGCGTTGCCTCGCAAGACGCGTCGCTGGCTGCGAGCCGTCAGACATCATCAGGACAACGGACGCCCCACATCCATTACTACAGAACAACTGGGCGGCTGGGATGCGCTCCAGCAAATGATTCTCAAGCAACGCGGCAATTGATGCCGCCCTTCCGTTTCAGGAAATTTTGATGACGAAATTCTCATCAACGACAATGTTTTCTGCCTGCTGTATTCGCTTTGTTCTTTGATCGACAGACGCAGAGATTTGCGACATCGACTACTTATTTCTGAGCGTCAAACACGCCCCGTTGTCCGACGACAAAGGATTCGAGCTTTGCGCCATCGAGTTCCAGTTCCTCTGTGATTCCCTGAAAACTCAATCGGCAATGGACAACAGGTTTCACCCAGGTGGCCTCGCGTTCGGAGGGAATTTCCGGTAGCAGTGCATTTTGCGCATAGCCGTATTTCACGGCGTTTTGTGGACGTCTCGGGGATAGGGATGTTGAATTGTCGGTTCAACTTCAGACGTGGTGCGTCTTTT
>CALFOL010000763.1 GCA_937919915.1 uncultured Planctomycetaceae bacterium | reverse complement strand
TATATGGCCAGCGATGCTGGGCCATATGGTCAACAATCTGGCAGGCGTTGTTGCGGTCCAGTGGCCCGCGGACGACAGTGGATTGAGCTCTGTGGACTATCTGTTCATCATTCCCAGTGGTCTTGCGATGTTATGCAGCCTTTACCTGTTGTTCAGCAAAACGACCGCAACCGACTGAAGCCATGCATGCGATCATTTACGGAATCGGAGCTTTTTACAGCCACTTTTCCACAGCTACACGGTCGTGCTGGGGAGAGTTGACCGACGGACGTTGTGACTCCCGGAAAATGCTCCCGGGCGATTGAAGCCTGAGTCAGATTGAGTGTTTCGCCCGTTGCCGCCGCGGAGGAATTTTTCCCTTCAGGAATGATAATCCGACTCAGCGGCGGTGGGCTATGTGTATCCAAAATTACTCAATGTCGGCCGGTTTGGTGATCATGCGAAAATCGTCTGTGCGGAACGGAGTCAGCGGCAGACCGATTTTTGAATAGACGTTGCACACAGGGTTTTCGGCCCACGCGTAGCGAACCGCCACGGGTGCGGATACGGTGTCACTCCAAACTTCGATCGTGTCGTTGCCAGCGATCTTTGCGGTGGCCCAAACCCACTTATGGTCATCGCCACAAATTGCGAAACCGTGAACATCGTTGACATCAACCGTTCTTAGCCCGCCGCCGATGTGATCAAATTTCAGCACGGCTTTGTTTTTGGCGATGCTGAGACTTGTGTATGTCGGACTCTGCGGCTCGATGTTGATTCCGTAGTCCTTCGCTAAAGCCCAGCGCACCAGTCGTGCGGCGACGTCGTATTTGTTTTTCGGATGAATGTCGTTGGCTTCGCCGAGATCGATGATGACCGCTTCGCCCGTATTCGGCAGCGACATGGTCTTCGTTTGTGACTCACGCAGTTCCGCCCATTGACTATCGCCGGGATCGGGAGTTTCCGACCTGAAGTCGGCCAGCTGAACCCAATAGAACGAGAAATCTCCCTGGCCCCATTCGGCGCGCCATTGTTCGATCATGTAAGGAAACAGCTGAGCGTATTCCCAGGCGCGCCCAGCGTTGCTTTCGCCCTGATACCAGATCACGCCCTTCATGCCGTATCCCAGTGTGGGATGAACGACACCGGCAAAGATGTTACCAGGGCGATGGTTGCCTGCCAATGTGCTCAGTGGTGAACCTGGAGCTCTTGGAGCTTGTTTACCAGCGGCTTTGGCTTCAGCGACCTTAACTTTCCATGTGGCCAGGGCTGTTTCGTATTTCTCTTTCGTGGCGTCCGACTGCAGATCCGTCTCTCGTTGTACCCAACCTTCGATCAGTGATTTGAAGCGTGGATCGTTCTCCAGCGATTCGCGACGCACCCATGCTTCGGCCGCTGATCCGCCCCAGGCGTTGTTGATCAGCCCGACGGGTACGTCCAGGATTTCGTGCAGGTAGCGGCCGTAGAAAAAGCCGACGGCACTGAAGGACTTGCAGTTTTCTGAAGTCGCGGATTCCCACTTGCCGTTGAAGTCGTTCTGCAGTTCCTGCGTGCCGACTCGGGGGACGGTGATCAGGCGCAGGTTTTTGTGATTGGAACTCAGGGACTCGACTTCAGATTTCCAGTCGCCACCAAGGGTCATCCCCATGTTGGACTGGCCGGAGCACATCCACACTTCGCCAACCAAGACATCTGTAAGTTCGCGTTTGGAGGAACCTTCAATGACAATCGTGAATGGACTGTAGCCGCCGTCGATCGGGTCGATCTTGACTTTCCATTTCCCATCGTCGCCCGCTTTCGCCGTTTTCACCTGACCGTCGATTTTGACAGTCACATCGGTGCCGGGTGTGTCCCAGCCCCAGATTGGATTGGTCTGTTTCTGCTGCAGAACCATGTGGTCGCTGATAATGGCGGGGAGTTTCAGTTCGGCCAGAATTGTTGCTGGCAGCGCTAACAGGGTCAGGCCGCAGGCGACCTGGCAACAAGTGGTGCGGAGAGTGTTCAGATTCATGGTGGTGGGATCTCGCGAGGAAGGTGAAGGTGAGGTTTGGCGAATTCGCCACGGGCTGACACTCTAGCAACAAAACTTTCACGAAACAAAGGTGCGGAAAATCACGTGCTTCGGGCCTGTCGTCGGTTCTGTGTTGACGGTTGAAGACTGACGGCTTTCCTGTCAGAGTGATCAGATTGAACACTGCCTCCTACGATTCGCAGAAAGGTCCTCATGAGCCACGAATCCCAGTCATCATCGCCAGCTTCGACGAAAACGACGCGGCGTGGATTTACGAAGACATTGGCGGCAACCGCCTTTGCGACTCAGTTCGGAGCGACGTTCATTCCGGCGCATGCTTTCGGAAAGATGGAAAAGCCGGCGTTGGCAGGAATCGGTGCGGGTGGTAAAGGTCAAACGGATATCGTTCAGTCCAGGGCTGTGGGCTTCGATGTCGCGGCGCTGGTGGATGTAGTTGACGCGCCCAAACTGCAGAAGATCGACAACAAAAAACTGAAATCCATTCTGGCGGTTCGCGAAGCGTTTCCGAAAGCACGATTCTTTGCCGACTACCGCGAAATGTTCAGCGAGATGGGCGACAAAATCGATGCGGTCACCGTGTCGACGCCGGATCATCATCACTTCCACGCATCGCTCATGGCCATGCAGACCGGTAAGCATGTGTATTGCCAAAAACCGTTGACTCACAGCATCCACGAAGCCCGCATGCTCGCGAAAGTGGCGGCGGAAACCGGCGTGAAGACTCAGATGGGCAACCAGGCTCACGCCAACGATCACATGCGTGACTGTGTGGAGTTCATTCAAGCGGGCATTGTCGGCAAAGTGAAGGAAATTCACGCGTGGACCAATCGTCCGATCTGGGCGCAGGGATTCGCAACTCCGCCGGAAGGTCAGCCGGTTCCGGATGCCATCAATTGGGAACAATGGATCGGTCCCGCGGCGTGGGTCGATTACAGCCCGAAGATCGCACCGTTTCAATGGCGCGGCTGGTGGGATTACGGCACCGGCGCGCTGGGGGACATGGCGTGTCACATCATGGATATGGGCTACTGGGCAATGGGCCTGCCCACACCGAAAAGCGTGACGGCTGAGCAACATGGAGCAACCAAACTGTCTCCGCCTATCAATTCAAAAATCACCTGGGACTTCGCAGCCAATCCTTATAGTGCAGCGGACGGCTTTCAATTCAAGTGGTACGACGGGTACATCGATGCGGAGTTTGATTCAGAAAGCTGGGCGCTGAAGAAGAACGTCGACGAATACAACCACCCGAGTGCTGATGTTCTGGATGGCGAGAGCTTCAAGGATTACGGCAGCGTGATCATCGGCGAGAAGGGAAAACTGTTCTTTAATCGGAGTCGGAAGTGGATTGTGAAACCGTCGACCCTGGCAGACGATTTCGTCAAACCGGAACCGAAGATTCATCGTGCCGGAGGCAACAACTATGCCGAGTGGCTGGATGCGATCACTGGTAAGATCGAACAGTCGCAATCGTACTTTGGCCAGTCGGGTCCACTGACCGAAACCGTGCTGCTGGGCGTGTTGGCTCAGAGATATCCGGACACTGTGTTGGAATGGAATCACGAAGCGATGCAGATTGCGGGTCGCGATGATCTGCAGAGGCATATTCAGCACAATTACCCAACGGGCTGGGAAGTGAAAGTCTGACATGACGTCGCTCATCACAGAACAACATCGAGAGCAATATCAGGACGAAGGTTACTTCATCCTGGAAGGCGCGATCGGTGCCGAGCATCTCACGATCTTACGCGACTCGTGTGACCTGCTGATTGATCTGATGCATCAGGAAATGGATCGACTGGGCACGGATCACATCCATATCAGCCATCGTGGTAAACGGTATCATGTTGCGAAGAAGTATGACCAGGCTCCAGGATTGTCCGAGTATGTGTTCAGCGATCTGATGGCGGACGTCTGTCGAGCGACAATCGGAGACACGGCGTTTCTGTTCTATGATCAATACGTGGCGAAAGCCGGTGAGCAGGGCATCAAATTCTCGTGGCATCAGGACAGCGGCTACCTGGACTTCACCCACAGTCCGTACGTCACGGTTTGGGCAGCGGTTGATGACATGACGCTGGAAAACGGTACGGCCTTTGTGCTGCCATGGTCGCAGTGCGGGATTCGTTCGCGAGTCGAACATCTGCGAGACGAAGAAACGGGCGATAAGATCGGCTACTTTGGGAGTGAGCCAGGAATTCCCGCTATCGTGCCAGCAGGCAGTCTGGTTGTATTCAGCTCGCTCACGTTTCACCGCAGCGGCGCGAACACGACTGATCAAATGCGCCGCGCCTATGTGACTCAGTATTCCGTGGAGCCGATTGTCCAGCCGGGCACCGACGAACTACTTCATCTGGGCGTTCCGTTTCTGAAGCACGGACAAGTCGTTGAGCGTTGAGCGTTGAGCGGGCGATATCGAACGCCCACTGAACTTACGCAGCGCGACGGAGGAATTCGGTCGTGGCGGGCATTTCGAGTTCCAGTTCCATCGCTGTTTGAGCCGGAAACCTCAACGCTTTCAAGCCAAACTGCTGCATCTGCATCTGGTTACTGTAGATCGGATCACGCCAGTCCTGAATGCGTCCGTCGCGGACCGCATTGACCATTTCCAGCACGCCTTCCTTGACGTCGACACTGGCGGAGAAACCAAGAATTGAGCGAATCTTTTCGAACGAAACACGGTAGCTCCGTGGGTCAGTGTTGTCGCATTTTTCTTCGACAGTCGTGCCCGGAACATAACTCGCAACAATTCGGCCGAGTTCACTAATCGTGTAGTTTTGCGTCTCATCACCAACGTTGAACGTCTCACCACCAACCAGATGCAATGGGGCTTCAAGAGTCTTCTGGCAGGCCCGAGCCATATCGCGCACATGAATGAACGGGCGAGCGAAGTGTCCGTTGAAGACGGAGATCGCGCCATCTGTCACCGCTTTCGCACTGAAGAGATTTGCGACGAGATCGAAACGTGGTCTGCGGGACAGGCCATAGGCAGTTCCGAATCGCAGAATCGTTGGCTGGAAGACATCATCAGTGGTTTCCAGCAACGCTTTTTCTGCGTCAATCTTTGTCGTCGCATACAGTGAAACCGGATTCAATTTACCGGTTTCTTTCAGCATGCCAAGCCCGTCAGAATCACCATAGACACTGCACGTAGAAGCGAAAACGAAGCGTGAGATTCCGTTGGCTCTGGCCATTTGAGCCATCATGCGAGCCGCCTGATAATTGACGGCAATTGTTGTTTGCTCATCAATCGCACACGCTGGGTCGCCCACAATTGCCGCTAAATGGACAACCGCGTCCATGTCTCGCAGCGCTCTGGTCACATCTTCGATATTTCGAAAATCACCCTTTTGTACATGCAGGCGTTTGTTGGTCAGCAGTTGCTGAAGAGGTTCCAAACCAAACAGCTGAAGGTCCAGGACGCGAACGCGGTAGCCCGAATCCAGCAACTGTCGGACGAGTTCAGAACCGACATAGCCAGCTCCCCCCACAACAAGCACCGATTCAATATGAGTAACGCCACGAATTTCTGAATGCGGAATCAACTGGAAGTAGGAGGTCAACGACCGCCGTGAAGCCCGGCTGAGTGCCAGCAACGTGAAGAACAGACTCCAGGCTGGAATGCCAAGTTCGACAGCGGTCAGAGTTCGACCGAAGACAACGGTTCCGAAGATCACCTGCAACATAAAACCAGCGACGCAGGTCTTGGCAGCGGCAATCAGTCGATCAGCAAGCCGTCCACTCGGCAGCGGTCGATAGAAACCCGTCAAAGCCAGTAAAGCAATTCCAGTAACGGAAAACCATAAAGCATGCGCCAGAAACGTTGTGTTGACTCGTTCGATCACCGAACTGATCGGGTCAGAACCAGACAGTTTGCGTGTGGTGATCTGCCGGCACAGTGCGGCTGCAATCAGCGCGACGCTGGCAATCACGAAGTCAACGCTCATTCTGGACCCGATCGTTTGCCAGGTGGCACAACCGAACACGCGAAATCGCAGGGAACCAGCTGACGGTGGCGTCACAATTTGTGTCGATGCAGCCACAAGATGTCCTTCAATTATGAGACGTCTTTTCGGGGGTCCCCAAAGACTTCCCTGTTGGAAAGTCGCAGAAGATTGAGTGGCCCGAGAAGTTGGAGAGAAACGTTCTGATACGAGAAATTGCAATCGGAAGGCGACCGTTTCGCATTCAGACCAGCGGACGATAGTTCTCATCGCAAGTCTCAGGCAGAGCAGTTTTCAATGTTAGACGTGGGTTTCTCCGTGGGATGCACGTTCTTCAGCGAGAAGCGCCGATCGCCCGATGACGCTTCGGCAGATTTTGCTGGAGTGTCAGCGAGCGAGAGGCATTGAGTGGGGCAACATGGTTCCGGCCGCTGGATCCACGGCAGATTTGGTTTTGATGGGGGGGGGCGGACCGCCAAAGCAGGATGACTCATGAGCGTGTGAACTGAGGAATGCCGTCGCTTCACTCGCTTTCGCCTCGTGATCTTTGGCGAAACAGCCAATACCGTGTGGTCGCGTTCTTTTTGTCAGCGAGGTGTGAGACCTTGCTTTCCGTGAAACGCCGACTATTCAACGGGTAGCGGATGGCACGAAATATCCAACAGCCCTCGATGTCGGCGAACAGACGGAAAATGCGGAAGACCGACCTGACCTGCCCCAATTACCTCAAAGGTAATGTCAGTCTTTGAAAAGGACACAAGTGTTCTCAATCCGGATCGATGGCGGTCCGTACCCGAGGCCAAAACTCCGGACTGGATTTTCATAGCGTTCCACCACTGATTGAAAACCCTCACTGCGGAACACTGCGCTGCGTACGCTCGAAACTAACACAAATCAAACAAGACCCCCAGAGAGACCGAACGGTTCGAGGCAATGAAAAAGAAACTGCTAACACTGCAGGTATTCTCACTCCCTCTCATCGCTGGCGTGATTGCCGCAATGTTGATGGCGAACATTTCGCCGGACTTTTACCAGGGACTGATTCACACGCCGTTAACCGACATGTGGGGGATCCTGACACATGGCGCGACAAATCACGCACACCATGCTGAAGGCTGGAAGTATTACACAACACTGCATTTCCTGGCCAACGACATTCTGATGGCTCTGTTCTTTGGAATTGCTGCCAAAGAAATCACCGAAGCCTGTCTGCCGAACGGAGCCCTGAATCCCATTCACAAAGCCGTCAATCCACTGATGGCAACCTTTGGCGGAGTCGCCGGACCGATCGCTGTTTTCCTGGGAATTAACGCTGTCTTCGGAGAACATGAATGGCGAAATGGCTGGGGAATTCCCACAGCAACCGACATCGCCCTGGCATGGCTCGTGGCAAGAATGTTGTTTGGAAAGTCACACTCTGCCGTGAGTTTTCTGTTGCTACTCGCTGTCGCTGATGACGCCATTGGCCTGGGAATTATCGCCATTGGATATCCCGACCCACTGCACCCGACTCAGTGGAGCAACCTTGCGTGGCTGATTCCCGGCATGGGCATCGCACTCGGGCTACGGATGAACAAAGTTCATTCCTGGATTCCGTATGTGGGCATTGGTGGTTCGTTCTGCTGGTGGGGCCTCTACAGTGCTCATTTACATCCGGCACTGGCACTGGTCTTCGTGATTCCGTTTCTGCCACCTCCCAAGAGAGACCTCGGACTGTACGAATCAGCGGACTACGACGACAATGACGATCCGCTGTGTTCCGGGGCGACTGCGGCACACTGTCACAGCACACTGGAAAACTTCGAACATGACCTTAAAGCGTTTGTCGACTTCGGTCTGTTCTTCTTTGCGTTTGCCAATGCTGGTGTCCCGCTGTCGGGTGTTAACGGCCTGACATGGATCCTGCTGCTGTCACTCGTCCTGGGGAAATGTATCGGCATCTTTGGATGCAGCTGGGTGGCAACGAAGATCGGCTTCCCGCTGCCTGCCGGGATGACCCTGCGACACTTGTTCGTGACGTCTCTGGTCGCCGCATTGGGGCTGACCGTTGCACTGTTCGTATCTACACAGGCGTTCACTTCGGCCGATCTGCAGGGCGCTGCGAAGATGGGTGCGGTCTTTTCTGCCGGAGCGGCTTTACTTGCCTGGCTGTCCGCTGAAATCCGTGGAGTGCGGCAGGGTGATCCGTTGCTGACGATCATTCGCCGCAACTTCCCCTCACAGAGTGAACCGCCTGAAGAAACCCCACAGCCCGCAGTCACGATTGCAAAGGCAGACGCGATCGCCTGCTCGATTTTTGTGATCGCGAGATCGTCGACGGCATGCTGCACCACGCTCGATCACTGGAAATGAAAATTCGATTGGGCGAAGAGGTCACCAGCATCGTGCGGTCATCCTCCGGGGCTGTTGCCGTTGAGCTCGAAAGCAAAAAGCGACTCGTGGCTGATACGGTGTTGTTTTCTGTGGGCAGAACAGGAGACACTGACAAGCTGAATCTTGAAGCGGCCGGACTTGAGGGCTGTAAGCCCGGACGCATCGAAATCAACAGCGATCTGCAAACGCCTGTGCCACATATCTACGCCGTCGGAGATGTGATCGGTTTCCCTGCCCTTGCCAGCACATCAATGGAGCAGGGACGTCGTGCAGTGTGTCACGCGTTCGGGCACCCATTTGAACCGTGTAAAACGATTCCGTATGGCCTGTACACAATTCCCGAAATCTCCATGATCGGACCAACTGAAGAACAACTCACAAAGGATCGCATTCCTTACGAGGTCGGCCATGCGAACTTCAATCAGATCGCGCGCGGGCAAATCATCGGTGATCAGGTCGGCATGTTGAAACTGTTGTTCCAGCGTGATACCCGGAAGTTACTCGCGGTTCACATCATCGGCGATTCCGCGACTGAGTTGGTTCATATCGGACAAACCGTCATGGCGTTTGGTGGAACGATCGACTATTTCTGCGACGCAGTATTCAACTATCCGACACTTGCCGAGTGCTATAAAGTCGCAGCTTTCGATGGTCGCAACCGCTTGTGCCTGGAAGAGTCTTTCCAAGCCGCCGAGTCGGCCGACGAAGTCGCTGCGGCATTTGATCTGGATGCAACGCTGGCGGAATTACAGGGGACGCAGGAAGGGGCAGACAACGAAGCCAACGTGTCTGAAGAGGCGATTGCTGAGACCTGGTAGCAAGTTGTGAATCGACACGGAGACTGGTCGCTGAGTAGTTAGAGTCTATCCGGAAATTTGATCATTAG
>CALFOL010000762.1 GCA_937919915.1 uncultured Planctomycetaceae bacterium | reverse complement strand
TTTAATGCGTCGCTGATTCCAAATCAGCGAACCCAGGTCATGCACAGGGTCGTCCGACTGAACGTACCGCAACAGGAATTGACGCCGACAAAGATCGCAGACAACATCAAAGCGACGATGAAGCATTTCGCTTCGACCGAGTACGAAGCGGAAACAACGGCCACGGTTAATACCAACGCGTTTCGAACGGACGTTGCACCGGTGCTGGTCAAAGGCAACGCGCAGTATCATTATCGCAGTGATGCATCGCGCTGGTTCGTCGACGAGAAAGCCTTCACATACATGCAGGGCGAATCTGAAGTGCGTCCTGAAAACCGAATGGGGGGCTTCGATGGTGCGCTGCACTATTCCCTGGACAGTTTTGGGTCGTACAACCTCGGCGAGGAAGACAGCAGTAACGCACGCCTTTCGCCGGCAGCCGTTTTCTGGCGTGCCGGACGTACATCCGATTGGCTGCTGGGTGCTTTGCGCCGCGACGAAGCCCGTATTGAATCCGAGCGGCAGGTCGACGGCCGCCGAGTTGTTCGAGTCGTGAGTGACTGGACGCGTGGAGAGAGGCATTCGCGATTCGAGATCGAAGTCCTGCCTGATCATTCCTGGCTGCCACTCAGCGTAAAAATCTTCAATGGCGACAAACTGGCCGCCACAGAAACAGTAGAAGAGCTTGCTCAATCCGCAGCCGGAGTCTGGTATCCGAAACGGCTGCACTGGACGGAGACTCCAGGCCCGTACGTGACTACTCAGGAAAAGACGATCAACGTCACGTCGTTTGCTTTGCGGGACGATTTCAAAGACGCGGACTTTGCTTTCGAAGTTCCACTGGGCAAAGCTGTTGTCGATCATCGCAGTGGTACCACGTGGTGCAACGATCCGTGGTTCACAACGATGTCCCCGTGGTTGCGTGAAACGCTGGACTATCCCAGGCGGGATCTGTCGGCTTTGCGAGAAATCCAGAGTTACGCGGATGAGAAGATCGATGGACAGGCGGCTCCCGCAATTCAGGCAGCCGAGTGGATTGTTGGAGACGATCCCGGACCGTGGGCAGGTGATGATACGCGGCCCACGCTGCTGTTCTTCTTTGGTGGCCGAGCGATCTCCCCCACACCAAAGCAACTGGTTGTGTTGAAGACTCTGGCGGAACGCTACAAAGAACCAGGGCTTAAAGACCAGGGACTGAATGTGATCGGCGTGACTTCGGCCAGCGGTACGCCGGAAATGACTCGCCAGACAGTGAAGGAGCTGCAGGTCAATTTTCCGGTCGCTATCGACTCACCAACCGATGACGGACAAGGTTACGGAAAGACGTTCGCAGCCTGCGGTTTAAAATCCTACATGGGGCTGTTCGTTATCGACGCAAAAGGAGTTGTTCACATCGTGGATCCGTCCAGTGTTCCAGCCGACGCCGATACGAGTGCTTTGGCGTACGTCCTGAAGAATCTTGAACACGGAGCGATCGAGATCGAGGAGAAAGCAAACGCTGAGCCACTGAACGGACAAGAGCACGATCGCATCCAGAACGAATGGAATCGGCTGGCGACTGAGGCTGCAACTACAGCGACCGGAAAAATCACGGGACGGATTGAAGTTACCGCAGCAGGCCGTAGTGTTTTCGGAACGCCTGACCTAGACAAAACGAAACGGTCTGGTATCGCTGCGACGCTTGAAATCGTGCCCATGCTGCGACTGCTACAGGGGTCTTTCACTCATACGCACGCGTTCAACGATCGTGACAGAGTCAGGACTGTCCAGTGCAACGAAGACGGCACGTTCGAAGTTTCGCAATTGTGCCGCGGTGAGTATCGCGTGACGATCATTGCGAAAGGTCTTGCCAGAACAGAGCAAACGGTAATGCTCGGTAACGACGCGGCGACTGCAGAACTTGACCTGCTGTTGAATCAGGCGGATGAAATCACTGGAACGGTCGTAGACGCTGCCGGACAACCAATTGCCGGAGCGAAAATCGGCGCAACAAAACGCCATTTTAACCCGGACTACATTCCACAGCAGACAAGTGCTCACTTGCCCGCGGAAACCACCACAGACGACAACGGCAACTTTGTGTTCGACGTGCTGTTTGTCGGAGCATACACATTCAAAGTGGAAGCTGATGGCTACGAATCGATAGACACAGTGCCGACCCCGGCGGGGAAGCAGGGGATTAGTATTACACTAAAGAAACTCAACGATTAAACGGATGTGTTTCCGCACCGATTGCGTCTGTGTCAACGTGCTCTATGTTGGGGAATCAGTCCTGAAGGGAAAGCGAATTTCAAAGGTTGAGCCCTTGCCGGGAACGCTGCGGAGCTTGATTTTCGCTCCCATCGCTTCGCATAAGTGCTTGACAATCGCCAGCCCGAGTCCCGTTCCGCCACGATCTCGATTACGGTCCCGCTGTACACGAAAGAACCGTTCGAAGATCCGTTCCTGATCTTCCAGCGGAATCCCAATGCCATCGTCAGAAATTGAGATGATGTTGGCGGAATCCTCCGACCGCAGGTCAACAGAAACGGTGCCGCCTTCCGTGGCGTACTTCAATGCGTTATCAACAAGGTTCCCCACGACGGTCCGAATCGCCTGATAGTCGCCCAGCACATACAGCTCCGTCTCACCCAGCAACTCCAGAGTTCTCCGGCTGCCTTCGACAACGGGATTCATTTCGGCAACGACATGCCGAACGATGTCACATAAATCGACTGGCTCACTATCGAGCACCTGTTGTCCGGATTCGACGCGCGCCAGCTGCAGCATTCCCAGAATCATCTGCAGCAGTCGTTCTGACTGTTGTTGAATCTGTCCCAGAAAGCGTTTGGCCGCGTCTGGATCTTCCGACGCACCATCGAGCAGCGTTTCTGTGCAGGCCTGAATCACTGTGAGCGGCGTCTTTAATTCGTGCGACACACCATTCACAAAGTCGCGTCGCATGGTTTCCAGTTTGCGAACTTCTGTGACATCTTCCAGGACCAGAACTGCTCCGCCACCAGCGACCGGCGACGCCATTAGTTTGACGAGAATGTTATTCCGCATGAGACGGAATTCTGTGCTCACTGTTTCCTGCTGTTGAACGGCATCCTTGAACGCGTCGTGCACAGCGGTGCTGCGAATACATTCAAAGATCAGCCGATTTTCGATCGCCCCCGGTTTGAGTTCCAGCATTCGGCACGCCGCCGAATTTGCGAACAGAATTCGTTCGCCGCCATCAACAGCCAGGACTCCCTCGACCATCGCCTGCAGAACAGCCGCCAACTGCTTGGATGACGCCTGAGCCTGCTGGTCGCGAAGCGTGGCGTCCTGACGATAGCCGAAACGCTCTTCCTCGATTTTGCAAAGCGCGATTGCCGCGTCGCCGATGATGTCTCGCCGCTTTTTGAGTTGCCCGAGCGTCTTGCGGCGTTCCACCGAATCATCTCGAGTTCCCATCACGCGTGCCAGACGCCCCATTGGTGCCAGGATGAAGGCTGCGACGATGGGCACGCATACTATGCCGGTCAGCCACATCGCGACGATTCCTTCAACGGCCACGGGTTGGTTGGTCGCGGATTCAGCGGACCCCGACACATCGGCTCTTTCTAGAATCATCAGCAGCGCAGGAATCGATACCAGGACGTAGATCCCAACGCTCTTCCACACCAGCGGAGACGTAAGCCAGTTCAAATAGAGACTTTCCGGAGAGCAGTTTTCGACGCGGATTTGTTAAAACGCAATCCGTGAGTATAAACGAATTTGGTGAAGGAATAATGAAGGGAACACCTTCGCACGTACAGACGCTGCAGTAAGATGATACAGCATTGGCCGATCGACGACAGCGTCTTACGCTGACTAGAGCAGTTTACTTATTGTTGTGGACGGTACTCGCTCGCGGGAGCAGGCTTTCTTCAATCGCAATGCGTTCCCCGCGGCCATAAATCAGCGGAATACGCTGTAGTGGCCGCGGCGAACGGTTTTGGACAGCAAATTGCCTGCTCTAAGTCATCCGATTGGAATTTCTCAGGACATTTAGCACATGAACTTGCAAAGTAGTTCGGGCGGTCAGTTTCCGTCGACTCGAATGAGACGCAATCGCCGAACGATCTGGTCACGGCGAATGGTCCGCGAGAACACCCTGACGGTTGACGATTTAATTCTGCCAGTGTTTGCGACTGAAGGGCGCGGCGTGACCGAGCCCGTGGCATCGATGCCTGGTGTGAATCGTTACAGCACGGATCGCCTGGTCGAATTCGTTGCCACGGCAGCGGCAGCCGGCATCCCGGCGATCGCGATTTTCCCGGCGACGGCTGCCGCCGCGAAAACTGAAAACGGTGAGGAAGCACTTAACCCCCAAAATCTGATGTGCCGCTCAATCCGGGCAATCAAAGAGGCAAACCTTGACGTCGGGATTATTGCCGACGTGGCACTGGATCCGTATACGACTCACGGTCAGGACGGATTGGTGCGAGACGGGGACGTCGTCAACGATGAAAGTCTGGACATGCTGGCTAAGCAGGCCGTCGTGCAGGCAGCAGCCGGCTGTGACATTATCGCTCCATCCGACATGATGGACGGCCGCATCGGCTTTATTCGTCAGGCATTGGATCGTGCCGGATACCAGCACGTTCAGATTATGTCGTATGCCGCCAAGTATGCGTCAGCGTTTTATGGCCCGTTTCGCGACGCGGTCGGTTCGAAAGGCAGTCTCGGCAAAGGCGACAAACGCACATACCAAATGGATCCGGCAAATAGCGACGAAGCCCTTCGCGAAGTCGCTCTGGACATCGCCGAAGGGACTGACATGGTGATGGTTAAGCCCGGCATGCCATATCTGGACATCATTCGCCGTGTCAAAGAGGAATTCCGCGTGCCGACATTCGCCTATCAAGTCAGCGGTGAATACGCGATGCTTTCCGCAGCAGCGGCCAATGGCTGGCTGGATGGAGATGCCGTCATGCTGGAAAGCCTGATGGCCTTCAAACGTGCAGGAGCCGATGGGATCCTGACGTATTTTGCACTTCGGGCGGCGGAGCTAATGAATCCATCATGAATGTCGTTGTGCTCGGAGCAGGAACCGTTGGACGGACCGTGGCAGAATTGCTGTGCGGTCGCGGGGTCAACGTATGCGTTGTGGATGAACAGGCGGACGTACTCAGGCGAGTCGAGGAACAGCTGGACGTGCAAACGGTCTGCGGCTCGGCATTCGATGTTTCGAAGTTGTTTCAGGCGGGCATTCAGCTGGCAGACCTCTGCCTTGCGGTGACCAGTCGCGACGAAGTGAATCTGGTCAGTGCCAGTATTGCGAGGGAAATGGGAGCCTCGCGCAGCGTCGCTCGCGTGTTCAACCCGATTTTTCGCGACACCAGCACATTCGATTATCAGCGGCATTTTAATATCGACCGCCTGATCAGTCTGGAATATCTGACCGCTCTGGAGTTGGCCAAACATATTCGCAGTACATCGATTCTGGCTGTCGAGAGCTTTGTTCGCGGCGGTGTCGAAGTTCAGGGAATCCATGTCGGCAAGAAAGCCAAAGCGATTGGCGTGCCACTCTGCGAACTCAAACTGCCGGCGACTGTACGCGTCGGGTTGATCAACAGTGGAAACCAATCGATCATTCCAGGTGCGAATGACAGCGTGCAGGCTGGTGACCATGTGACACTGATTGGGGCTCATGGTGAAGTTGAAAAAGTTGCGTCGCGTTTCGAAGATCGCTCCAGCGAAAAAACGCGAGTGGTGATCGCCGGTGGCGGCGAAATAGGGTTGAATCTGGCTCGACTGCTGGAACGAACAACCTGCCGAGTGACAATACTGGAAGCCGATGATGCTCGCTGTGACTTCATCGCCGAACGCCTGCCACATGCGACGGTTCTCCACGCCGACGTCAAAATCCGCGCCGATCTGGAAGAGGCACGCGTTGGCAAGGCAGACATCTTTGTGGCATGCACAGGACGAGACGAAGAGAACATTGTGTGTGGCGTTGAAGCCAAAGAACTGGGTTGTAAGCGTCTGTTGACAATCGTTCGCAGCCCGGATTACGCGAACGTGCTGGAACGACTCGGAATTGACGTCGCCGTCAGCCCGCGTCAGGCCATGGCACGACAGATTGTCGGGCTGGTGGCCAAGGGGCCAGTCCGTGAGCGATCGCCGATCGCAGGAGACACCGCGTCTGTCTGGGAAATTGAAGTCCGCAAAGACGTTCCAGCGACCTTGGTTCCGTTGCGTGATCTGGCGTTGCCAAATTGCCTTGTGGCGGCCATTGAACGTAAGGAATTCGTCAAAGTGGCGAATGCGGACGACCAGTTGAAAGCCGGCGATACGGCCGTGCTGCTGGTGCACAAGGACGCAGAAGCCGAAGTGATGAAACTGTTCGGCGGCTGAGAGGCTCGTCGTTTTACCCGACGCCAACAGCGAGGTTCTTCCGGACGAGCCTCGCCGTGGGCAGCGGGTTACGAGTTCCCACAACGTCAGTTGGAGTGGTTTTTCTTCTGTTGACTCAGCAGGACCACGTACCAAAGTGGCAGGTCGGCTGCCCCCTTTGATTTAGCCGATGGTTGCGAAACAGCGAGGGCGATTCTGCGTAAAAACAAGTCCAGTCGACAAACCAGAAGACACATCTTTCAGGTTTGGGAGTTCTCAAATCTGGGGGTGACCCGGCAGAAACCCATCGCTATTCTGTCCACTTCCAGTCGTCATGAATTTGGCTATAACTGGCTGATAATTTGTTGTGTTCAACCCGCTGCGTATAACAATGTGCCAGCCGACTCGATCCCAAACGCTTCGGATTCGAACTAAGTGCTTGTCAGTGTTACGTTTACACTCGCCACAACTTTGCAAATAGAACGTCCGCTCCAGGAAAATCATGAGCGATTACAACTTAACCCATCTGAAGCAGCTTGAAGCCGAGAGCATCCACGTCATCCGTGAAGTCGTTGCGGAATTCAATAATCCCGTGATGCTTTACTCAATCGGAAAAGACTCAGCGGTCATGCTGCAGTTGGCCCTGAAGGCGTTTTATCCGGCCAAGCCTCCCTTTCCTTTGCTGCATATCGATACGACGTGGAAGTTCAAAGAAATGATCGCATACCGTGATCATTTCATACGCGAGGAACTAGGCCTCGAACTTCTCGTCAATATCAACGAAGAAGGCGCGAAGCTGAACATCCATCCTCTGGACGACAGCGAAAAGCACACGGAGATCATGAAAACCGATTCCCTGAAAGCCGCCTTAGATAAGCATGGCTTCGATGCGGCATTCGGTGGAGCTCGTCGCGACGAAGAAAAAAGCCGCGCGAAAGAGCGTGTGTTCTCGTTCCGCGATAAGAACCATCGATGGGACCCAAAAAACCAACGTCCGGAATTGTGGAATCTCTACAACACCCGAGTCAACAAGGGCGAAAGCATTCGCGTCTTTCCGCTAAGCAACTGGACGGAACTGGATGTCTGGCAGTACATCCATCTTGAGAACATCCCGATTGTTTCGCTGTACAAATCAGCAAAACGCAAGGTTGTCAAACGCGACGGCGTGTTGATTATGCTGGACGATGATCGAGTGTCCCTGCTTCCCGGCGAAGTGCCCATGGAGAAGATGGTTCGTTTCCGAACACTCGGCTGTTATCCGTTAACCGGTGCCGTTGAATCAGAAGCCACCACGCTGCCGGAAATCATTCAGGAAATGCTGCTGACCAAAACCAGTGAGCGTCAGGGTCGAGTCATTGATCAGGACGAAGGCGGTGCCGGTATGCAGAGGAAAAAAGAACGCGGATACTTCTAAATCATTCTGCGCATTTCACCTGCCGCACTTCAAGCGGCACCTTCATCGGTAATTGAGGCCTGAACCGGACACCGGCCCTTACCGCCAACCATTTATAAACGACAAGATCCATGTCGCATCAATCAGACCTGATCTCAACCGACATCGAAGCGTACCTGAAGCAGCACGAGCAAAAGCAGTTGTTGCGATTCATCACGTGTGGCAGTGTCGATGACGGAAAAAGCACACTGATCGGACGCCTGCTGTTCGACTCGAAGATGCTGTACGAAGACGAATTGGCCAGGATGGAAGCCGATTCCAAAACTCAAGGCGCCGTCGGCGGAAAGTTTGACCCTTCGCTTGCAACAGACGGACTGAAAGAAGAACGCGAACAGGGTATCACCATCGACGTGGCCTACCGCTACTTCAGTACCGCCAAACGCAAGTTCATCATCGCGGACACTCCGGGCCACGAACAATACACTCGCAATATGGCCACGGGAGCCAGCTCCGCGGATCTCGCCGTCATCCTTATTGACGCCCGACATGGCGTGATGACTCAGACCAAGCGACACAGCTTCATCGTGTCTTTGCTGGGCATTCGTCACGTGATCATTGCCATCAACAAAATGGACCTGGTCGATTTTGACGAAGCCACCTACGACAAAATCTGTGCCGACTATAGCGCGTTTTCTCGACGTCTTGATCTGCCCGACCTCCACTTCATCCCGTTGTCGGCGCTCAACGGTGACAACGTTGTGGACCGCAGTGAAAACATGCCGTGGTACAACGGCAGTACGTTGATGAATCGGCTGGAATCTGTCTACATCGGGTCAGACAGAAATCTGCTGGACTTTCGGATGCCCGTCCAGTGGGTCAACCGACCGAACCTCAACTTCCGCGGCTTCTGCGGAACCATCGCGTCCGGAATCGTCCGCAAAGGCGATGAAGTGATGATCATGCCCAGTAAGAAGACAACGCATGTCAAAGAAATTGTCACCGCCGACGGCAACCTGGATGAAGCGTTCGCGCCGCTGGCCGTCACGCTGACGTTCGAAGACGAAGTGGATGCCAGCCGAGGCGACATGATTGTGAAACCCGGCAACGTTCCCGCGACGTCTGATACCGTCGAAGCAATGCTGGTCTGGATGGCCGAAGAACCGATGGTTCCAGGCAAAACTTACCTGGTGAAACACTCGGCTCAGCTGATCACCGGATCCATCGAATCGCTGCGTTATCGAATTGATGTGAACACGCTGCGGAGTAGCCCTTCGCCGCAGTTGAACCTGAACGAAATTGGTCGTTGCCGGCTGTCATTGACCGAACCCATCTGCTTCGACCCTTACAAAAACAATCGTTCCACCGGCGCCATTATCCTGATTGATCGGATCACGAACGCAACCGTGGCTGCGGCAATGATTTTGGATCGCAGTTCCAGCGGGAAGAAGCTGGCAGCGTGGGAAGCGGAGCTCACGGTTGAAGAAGACGCTAAGCA
>CALFOL010000761.1 GCA_937919915.1 uncultured Planctomycetaceae bacterium | reverse complement strand
CCACAAGTGTTGATGAAACGACGATGAACAACCCTGTTCCTGCCGTTGCCGTTACGGCAGGCAACAACCCTTGGATCAATAAGATGAAAGCTGGTCCGGAAGGAACGCGACCGTACCTGAACTCAAGCCATCCAGGCATCGTTGTTGTGTCAATGTGTGATGGCGGAGCCCGCACTCTTTCGGAAGACGTTGACAAGTTGATCTACTGCAAGCTCATGACGCCTGCTGGGACTCGACTTCGAAGTGGAACGTTTTCTGAGGAAGATCCACTGAGCGGAGATTTCTAGGTCGGCTCTAAGCTTCAACAAAAAGATCAGCCGCCCGGGTTTCAAAGTCGGGCGGTTTTTTAATGCGCGGTGCTGAATCAGCTGCCCCAAATCTCAACGATTGAAATTGCTGCTGGTTCTGTCTCGCACAAATGACATTCGCCAAGACATAGACAATCGTTATAATCGCGTGGTCTTGAAGCGTTCGCAGCCTCCCAAAACACTTTCCACTACGAATCATCAGGTTACCGAATCATGAAAGATCGTCTCACCATTTGTCTTGGCAGCCTGCTGATCCTGCTCGGATGTGCAGACACGCCAGTCGCACCACCAATCACAGAATCGGTTTCACCGAGTGAAGCACTTGTTGCCGCCGCAACTGAGCAGGATTCTAACATCAGCGAAACGAAATCTAAAGAGGCCACCACTATGTCTGATGAACCACCCCCCACGGAATACAACGAGCTGAACGAACTGGAAGAGTATGTGATCCTGGACAAAGGGACGGAACGCCCCTTTGTCGGTGAGTACACGGACACCGCGGATGCGGGTACCTACGTCTGTCGTCGGTGCAATGCTCCCTTGTACAAATCGGACCACAAGTTCCGCAGCAGTTGCGGCTGGCCAGCATTCGATAACGAAATAGAAGGTGCGGTGCAGCGACATCGCGATGACGATGGTTACCGTGTCGAAATCGTCTGCAAAAACTGCGGCGGGCACCTCGGTCACGTCTTTGAAGGCGAACGCCTGACAGAAAAGAACGTTCGTCACTGCGTAAACTCGATCTCCATGACCTTCGTCCCCGAAGGCAAAAAACTGCCGCCGTTTATTAAGCTGATCAGCAAACCAAAAACTGAGTAACTCCTCCCCCTGCCGAGCGACGCCGTGAAGAAATTTCAGCAGGGGCAACAATAGCGGGACACCGTGCTCCAACGCTGAAAGCGTAACACATCGTAGCCTGGGGTAAGTGAGACGTCGCAGTCGGTGAACACCACCAAGTCGGGTGTCAATACAATTTCAATACTGCAGGAGTTGCACAACCTACAGCGGATCACGCTGACTTGTGGCCGCGAGAACGCGTTTCGAGAGAAGAAAGCCTGGTCCCGCGAGCGAGTACCGGTCACGACATTAAGTAAACTGCTCTAACGATGTGGAACACTTTCAGCGTTCGAAGATCTGGCGATCTGATCCCGTAGAGTCCCCGGCAAGCCGGGCTGACTTTAAGTGAGTACGCTGGCGTCGTGCTTGCCCAACGATGACAGATACAGTGGCCGAACGGCTTCCGTGACAATCGTAGTGGGGAAGAACCGCTGCACTGCTCTTAGCAAATCGCTGCGACTGATCTGCCCCAGCAATTTCTGACCGTCCAGGACAGCAATCTGCCGCGCCGAACTTCTTAGAAACTGTTGAGCAAGATTTAACACATCTGTGGAAATGCTGGTGCTGGTCGTATCGGCCTCCGTCCAGGAACCAACGTCCGTCCTTAACCCCATCTGCATTTCGCCGACAACCGACTGCGATGTGGTCAGAGGTTCGCGACTGGTTCGCAAAGCCGCCTGCAAAGCATCCCGGCGTGTCAGCTGACCAACCAGCCGGGGACCACGCATCACCATCAACCGACGATACGGACGCTGCTGAAACCGTTCTAACACTTCATCAAGCCCCGTCTGTTCAGTAATCTGACGATCGTCGTGCCGATCCAGCCATGCGGTAACCTTTGAAGATGGCAGTTGCTCCCAACACAATCCGATAAACACGTGCATCGCTGACTGTTCAGAAAAGACACCCAATAAATGTCCCTCATTGTCGACCACAGGTGCTCCAGAAACTTTTCGACTGATCAGTTCGCCGATACTGTGAAACACGTCGTCGTGCGGGTTCAGAACCAGGCTCCAAATATCCATCAGCTCACCAGCTTTGATTTCTCGCAAAGCTGCGGCAGCTCGAGAATCGTGATGCAGAGTTCCCAAATCCAGAGCGTTCGTCGCCGACTGCTCCGAGAAGCGTCCCAGGAATTCGCCCGAAGGACCGATGACCGGCAAGCCCGAAACCCCCTGAGCAATCAGCTGTTCGATTGCTTTGACAACGTGAGTGTCAGAGGAAGTGACTGCCAGACGACGAGTCATAATTTCTTCTGCGGCAATTGTCGTGGTGTCCATAAGCGTACCTTTCTGAGGTCATGACCTAAGCGGTTGCGAAAACAGGCGACAGAAAGCTCGTTCTCGTTAGGCATCTGGGTATTCGTTACGTATCGCGACTCCAACAAGAAACACTTGGTAGTCAGGGCAGAACCCATCCATTGTCCATTGCTGTGTGGAAAACCGCAATTGCGAATCTGGCAATTTGCTAACAGGACCGTTGCCGCCAGTTATTTCTTCGATTTTTGTTGGGCATGGCTTTCGCCGTCGGCCCTACGGGCGATTCTGAATCTCATCGTTCCTGAGTTTCGATTCTCTTTCTAAGCTAAGAACGCCCAACAGAACCTGCGTGAGCCGCGGAGGTTCTGTTAGAGCAGTTTACTTATTGTTGTGAACGGTACTGGCTCGCGGAAGCAGGCTTTCTTCGATCGAAACGCGTGCCCCGCGGCCATAAGTCCGCGTAATACGCTGTAGGGGTTCTAAGTCAATCCGGCTGCAAGACGGAGGCATATTCTGCGATCTGGTGTTCACGATCAGCGACCTTCGATACGGTACACTTTGTCGACGCAGCGTCTTCAACCTCACGAGTTGCTCTGTTTTCCGGACACATCAACATGCGTTTGCATATCAAAGACGGTCGCTGGTTCGAAACAACCACCGCGATCCGCATCAACGATAAGTTGTGGTACACGCATAAAGGCCATTGGCTCTACCACCGTCTGGCAGAGCCGGACCTAATCGAAGAAGCCGAAGCTGTCACGGTGATGCTGGCCGATGGCAACTGGTTCGAAGACCATCCTGGATTCGCAGAACTCCCGGATCAGGTGAAGAAGGAATTGAACGCTCATCTGAACAGCCAGTACGCTCCGGAAGACGAAGTCTGAACGGACCACGTAGCATAAACGTCTCGCTTGTGGCTTCCAGCGACTCTTACAACTCACTCGCATGGGCGATATCCCCAAACAACAAAACCCAGCCCTGCATTAGCAGCGTCGGGCTCTTCTATGGTCCTCAAACGGTCGTCCGAGTTCGGCCAAAGTAGACATCTCTCTCCGAGTGATGAGCTCTGCGGCCAGGCACCTTTGTTCCAGGCAGTACCCGATGTCCTGACGATGGACAAAACGGCCACAGACGTTGAACGGAACAAGGCTCGAGTGTAGTTGCAAATCGTTGCATGCGGAAAATCGCAGCCTCGGGGCTGGACAAAGCGGAGCGAAGGAGGTCCCGGGGTATCACTCGTAAGCGCGTTCCAACCCCAGGCCACCCAAAAACACTTGCAACAATCTGTCAGGACACTCCTCGGCTTACTGCTTCTGTTCTTTGTCGCAACTATTGTCCATCGGCACGGCTGTTCCGACGATGTCAACGGGATGCGTGTACAGGTACTTCCACACGTCTTCGTGCATATACTTCCCGGTCGCCTTGTCCTTGTAGGCTCGCCCACCGGGCTGCACAGAACTGTGAGCCGCATTGACATCGCCATTGACGTCGAAGTCTGTGATCAATCGTCTTGTATTTTGATATGGCGACTTCACCTTGTCGACATTCACGATCGAACCATAATTGTGCAGGCCCAGTAATTCCCAGCTGCGGCAGTAGTGATCCGCCGTCCAACCACCATCCAATACGTGTGAGAATCCGAAGTAGCGATTGGCCGGAGTCGCCGAAGGCAATGCCTGCCAGGTTTGATAGTTATCTCGCGGTCCACACAATGCAACAACGCGCGCCACGTTTTGGTGCTTGGCGAAGCGTGCGGCCGTAGTCGAACCATGAGAACTGCCCGAGACAATCACTTTATCCCAATTCAGCCCCGCTCCATCAGCACTCAGAAATTGTTCCCATTTACCTTGCGGATTCTCTTTGCTCAGCCATTTGACGAACTGATAGGCGCGTTCCATCATGCCATCGGGTTTCGGGATATTCACTTCATCGCTGAAGTCTTCTCCTGTCGCGGCTTCCAGTCGAATGTTGCCGCGACAGTGTTCGCTTATTGGCTTTTCACTGCAACAAAGAGAAAACCACTTGTTGGCATAGTGCACGCGAATCGCATGCAGGCCATAGCTGTTCCAACGGTCGAACAATCCTTGATTGTGTCCCATTAGCCATATCACCAGCTGACCCTTCGGAGCAACGCTTGTGTCCACAGCCGCCTGCTGCATATCAGCCGACTTTCCGTTTTTTTCCTCGATCAAAAAATTAATTTCGGGATGCGCCTGCACGCGAGAGTCGAGTTCACTGGCGCGTGCCGTAAGCTGATAGCGCTGTGGTTGGGGGTCGTTATACGGGATCGACTGCCCGTGAGAAACAGTACCGGTCCAGACAATAGACAGGATACAGATCAGCAAGCGAAGGGTTTTCATCAGGCAGGCTTTCGAATCTCACGGCAGGAAACGGATGAGCGAAGTATAACGTAAGTACACCGGTTTTGAATTCATTCCGTGTGACGATACAGTGCCAACTTTCCGATTAATGTGTCCCGTTTCCACACCCTCACCACGGACATTCGAACGTGACCATGAAATCTCTGGCCTCCTTGTTCCTGTTTCTGCACATTACGCATATCGCAAATGCTCAGCTAGTCGAACCGCCGCTGAAGAAATATCAAACCGCTGAGGATATCGCCTACCGCGATGGCAATGTCGCCCCTGACATTTTGGAGCACTGCCGACTGGATGTTTACTTTCCAACGAACATCACGAACTTCTCAACCGTCGTTTGGTTTCACGGTGGCGGGCTGACAGGCGGCAAACGTACGGTCCCCAAAGAACTAAAGGAACAAGGCATCGCCGTTGTCGCAGTCAGCTATCGGCTGAGCCCTTCCGTTAAGGTCACGTCGTGTATCGACGATGCAGCCGCAGCTGTCGCCTGGACGTTCCGTAACATCGACAAGTACGGCGGATCCAGCAAACGTATTTTTGTCAGTGGTCATTCAGCAGGCGGGTATCTGACCAGTATGATCGGCCTGGACAAGCACTGGCTGGCCGATCACGGCGTCGATGCCGATAACATCGCTGGACTGATTCCGTTCAGCGGTCATACGATTACGCACTTCACGGTTCGCAAAGAACGCGGCATCGATGGCAAACAACCGATCATCGATGAAATGGCACCACTGTTTCATGTCCGTGACAACTGCCCGCCACTGCTCCTGATTACCGGCGACCGGGAACTGGAAATGCTCGGCCGCTACGAAGAAAACGCCTACCTGTGGCGGATGATGCGGGTGGTGGGACATCCGGACACCGAACTCTTTGAGCTTGATGGCTACAACCACGGTCAAATGGCTGGCCCGGCCCACCCGCTGCTGCTGCGTTTCATCAGCAGGATCTCAAAGGACTGATCACGACCGAACGGACTCGCACGGTTCTCTCCCGAGTCTGTCTGGCGGCTCATAACACGAGAGTAGTCCACCGAGCAAAAAACAGCCAACCCCGAAAGGTTGGCTGTTGTATTTTTCGATTTTGCTCAGACGCATCAAATCATCATGAGCATCGATTCATTACCATTCGCCAATTACGCTGCCGTCCGCTCGTGCACCAACACGGGCGTACGTCGTGGCGTCGACGTTCTCTGAAACGAATCGCGTTGATCCATCACCCAGAAGGAACTGACCACCGCCGACGTGGTTACTGCGAAAGTTGGGTTGTGCTGTCCGGAGTTCCCGTACCGCTCGCACAGTTCGACATTCCCACTGCCGGGTTCAAAGGTCGATTCGACGACCAGGTGAGCAGCGCCGTTGCTTAGGTTCAAAAGACGAAGCCGGCCCGCTGAGAACGTTGGCCATTCTCCGCATCGTCACAACAAACACACGACTTCGTGCAGGGGTTGGAATTCGAATCCCCGAGAAACACCCAACGGGGCTGGACTAGTGCGAGACGCCCCATAATTTCTCCAGCAGATCGTGTATCTGCCGGTCATGTTTGCGCAATTCGACGCGATCGAACGGATAGAAATCGTTCTTGCCAAAATAAGCTTCGGTCGATTCGGAAAAGTACTCTTTGTGATTTGACAGCGCATACGCCTTGTCAGTCACAGTCTTCTTTCCGGTGAAGCGTTTCACCGAATCATAGCTGCCCGAATCGCGTGCAAGTTCGAACGCGGCAATGATCCGGGGCTCGTCGAACCCCAACACCTGATCATGGTAGGCGTGTGACAATTCGTGCAGCATTAAGTACGGCATGCGTCGATTCTCGAATTCGAAGATCGCCACGTTGCTGATTTCCACCGCTTTTTCCATCACAGGATCGCGACCATTATCACTCAGCCAGCCAGCTCCGGGGTGGTATTCACAGCGCGGACGTTCGTTTTCGTATTCCGGGTTAATCCAGATGGGGACCTTTCGCAGTTTTGCGACAGCATCTACCGGTACCGTACTGACTACTCGCTGAAGCTGGCCGGACAGCAGTCGCAACATCGTGTGCGTTGCTTTAATGCTGTCGTCGTCTTTCCACAGTTGATCATTCAGATGCAGTGTCCAGTCACGCATCGAGAACGTGGCGTGGTTTGGCAGTCGGAACAGTTCCTCATCTGCGAGTTCGGGAAGTTCCTTGAGCTCTTTGGCAAGGTGCTTTCGAATCTGTGCTCGATCACGAATGTCGACGCCGACCTTCGCCTCGGCGTCGGCCCGAGTCAAGTCGGGCAATGCCGCAACACAGAGAACGGCGATCGTAAGATTGACGAATAGTTTCATTTGGATTCTCGTTCTTTGGCGATGTCGTCGGCCTGAATTGCCTTCATTAATTCTTTGCTCACACGACCGATGGCTCCACGACCTTCTTTGATGCGATCGGTAACATCGTACCGGGTGTCATCGTTGGTTGATTCCCAAAATTCCTGGCGTTGCAGTGGACTCATTGGTCTCAACGGTCGCATTAACCGCAAACCAACGCCTCGCGCCGGATCGCTGCATAACCACCACGGGCTCTGCGGCAGCTCCGGGTCGTAGTCTCGCCACGCGTCATGGTCCGATGGCAGACGGGATGCTGATCGGCATTTTTCCGCTGCGAATTCCCACGAGCCACCCCGAACAGTCCTCGGATCGATCTTATCCGTCCGCGCCCAGTTCTGTGCCGCGTTTCGCATGAAATCTGCGGTGGAATAATTCACACAGTGGTCGTGTGTCCATTCCGCGACGTTGCCGTACATATCGTAAAGGCCCCATGGATTCGGTTTCTTCAGTCCGACTTTGCGCCAACCAGCGTCGTAGGAGTTTTCTGCGAACCACGCATAGTCGCCAAGTTGTTTCGGGTCGTTGCCGAAGTGGTAAGCGGTCGTCGTTCCGGCTCGACAGGCGTATTCCCATTCGGCTTCGGTTGGCAGACGAAACTCACTTTCGGTAATCAGCGACATCCATTTCGAATACTGTTTCGCGGCATACAACGTCACCGTGATGATCGGCATGTCGACGTGTTCTCCGTACTCGAAGATGAATTCCGGTTCGTAAATCACAGTTGGCGCCGATACCGCATCGACTTCGGTGACATCATTTTCGTCTTTGACGGCGGTGTATTTTTTGTATTTGAAATTCTTGAAGACGGAGTACATCTTCATGTAATGCCGGAACTGGCCCTGAGTCACCTCGTGCCTGGCCATCCAGAATGCGTTCACTGTGTACGACACCTGAGGCCCTTCGATGTCGTCTCGACCGGCTTCAGATGCCGGACTTCCCATTTTGAACTGACCGGCGGGAATCGGTTCCATCCAGAATGCCGCATCCGTCCCTGGGATCTTCACCGCGTACGGCACCATGTAGCCGCGATCGATCCTGACGAAACGACCTGACGTCGGTTTCTCCTTCACAATACCAGGGCCGTTTACGGCATGAGCCATCGGCAACAATCCGCTGAGGAAGATGCAGATAATCAACTTCGACATAGCCACGACATCTTCATTTTTCTGCGTAATTCGCTATTTGCCCGGTATCACCGCACGCGCTGTGCGGTCGCCAACTTCAAAATACCCTAACGACTGATCGCCGACAACAGTACCGATCATCCAGACAGCGCCGGGGCGAGTCTGTTGTCGTTGCTGTTTTCCCGCTGCGATCTGTCCGTACGATTTCGGTTTGCCAATTGCGTCGATCCAGAATAGCTCAACGTCTGTTTGTCGATTGTTAATGAAGATCACGTCGAACTTACCACCCTCCGGCTTCGATTGCGGAGCCACGTTGTCCGTCATGGCCTGCCATGCCAAATTCGGCAGCGATTCAATTTTCGGAGTCACAAGAGCAGCGAATTCCCGAGGCGCCTTGGCACGAAGATCCTCCAGCTTTTTCACATGATCAGGAACCTGCGCGAGGTTTGACCACTCGTAGGGATCATCTGCAATGTGGTAAAGTTCTTCATCATCGTTGGCATAGTGAATGTAGCGCCAATCTTCTGCACTCAAGCCGTAACTTCCTGGCGTTCCCAGATGCGTGACGGAAACATGATCCCACCTGGCATCAGCGTCTTTCAGCAGCGGCACAAGGCTCGAAGCATCGTTGCCGCCCTTCGCAGGCAACCCCGCCAGTTCTGTGAGCGTCGGATACAGACTTAACAGATTCACCGGGCGATCGCACACGGTGCCAGCCTTTGTGCCAACCATTAGACCCGGCGCTGCATGTTGAGGCACTCGGACCATCAGGGGAACTCGCGTCACCGCACGCCACGCCGTGAACTTTTGCCAGTGCTGCTTTTCGCCAAGATGCCAACCATGGTCGCTCCACAGCGCAACAATCGTGTTGTCGTTGTGAGGCCCGTTCTCCAGAGCATCAAGGACTCGTCCCAGCATCGCGTCGGCAAAGTGAATCGACGCCAAATAGCCCTGGA
>CALFOL010000760.1 GCA_937919915.1 uncultured Planctomycetaceae bacterium | reverse complement strand
GTCGATATCCGCGATGGCCGCGCTTGAAGTAAAGAGGTCCTGGCAGAACGCCGACTGGTCAGCAGACTTTTGGACTGTTCCGTCGCCATTGCTCAGGTACAGCGTATTTGACCCGATGTTCGCGATATACAGATCGGCAAACCCATCTTCGTTCAAATCTCCGACTGCACAACTCTGCCCAAATCCAAGTTCAACAATGCCAGCTTGTTCTGTGACATTGTCGAACTGTGCTCCACGTCGGTTTCTGAACATTTGATCCGCGTAGTCGGGCAGGATCTCTGCGGACGAGCTGCCATGACGCCATTCACCGCCCTGAACGAAATACAGGTCCGGCCACGAATCATTGTCCAGGTCCACTACGGAACATCCGCCACCTGTCTGTTCCTGAATTCTGGCACCTGCTGTCGTTTCATCGTTGGCGTTCTGATAGACGAAGTTCAGCCCCCGCTTTTCCTCGTGCTGAAAATGAATAGTGGTCGAACCGTTGTCTTGCACACTGGATGTTGTGGCTGTGGCAACGTCCAGACGAAACAGCGGAAACTCAGAAACTTCCGCAACACTGGTGAAGCTTTGCTCATCAGGTGTCAGTGGCAGACCATCAACCAGCTTTGAGGCGTTGCGTGAAAGAACAGACTGATACCAGTTGGAGTTCGGAAAAATCTGCCTGCTTAGGCTGGCCCACGCGCAGGCCTCCCAGATTCTGCCCAGTTTCTCAAGTCGGCCGACGACCTCCTGCATGGCTTGTTCATTAGTTCCCTGTGATTCTTTGGCGTAAGTCAGCCATGTCGACAGTTCAAGCAGGGTATCGGAGCGTTCTGAGAATCGGTCAGCGCCGGCAATATTCAGTCTGGTCAGCGCCAGTCCTAATTCGTAGTTCGCTCGCCGAAATATCGGGACTCGACGAACCGCCTCCCAAAAACAGCGGGCGGCCATTTCCAGTTGACCGCTATGAGCGGCGCGTCGCCCCAGCACGAACCAAAGATCCGGCCAGTTTTGTGCATCCAGTGGAAGTTGATCGTACCACTTCGAGAATTCCTGACCGTCAGCTTCGACAAGTAATTCCCCCAGCAGACACTGAGCTGCTTCAAGCTCCGATTGCCGGCCAATGACCATCTTCAGAATCCTGATGGCATCGGCCATGTCTCCATTTGCCGCAGTGTGTGTCGCCAGCCCCAGATGAACAAGAACATCATCTGAGCCCTGTTTTCGGCAGTCCTGAAGAAACTCGCTTTCGTCCACAGGACGTTCAAGGTCCGCCAGCAGAATTAGCTCGTCGATTTTCGCACTGCCGCTGCGAAGGACGGAAAACAGTGGTGCCCCGGATTCCCGGCGGCGACCGGAAACGGATAGTACAAACGACAGGCGTGAGTACGCGTCAATATAGTTGGGCTGATGTTGAATCACTTCCCGGTAAGCCCTTTCTGCAGCAGTCAGTTGACCACTATGGAGCAGGACCTCTGCCATGGAAAAGCGAGCCATGATTTTGTCCTCCGACGTGCCGAGGGGGATTTTTCCGTAGAGTTCGGCAGCATCCTGCAGTCGGCCATCCCTTGTCGCAGCCTCTCCTGCCACCAACATGGCGGGGATCCACTTTGAATGATCTTCCGGGACGCTGAGTGCCAGTGTTTCGGCTTCTTTGAATTCGCCCTTGCGAAGCGCCGCCCGCGCCAAACGCAAAACTTCAAAAGGCGTCCTGGCAGGAGTGGTCCAGCCCAGACTCCAGGCAAGAAAAAGGCCTGTAAGCGTTAAGCCCAGGCAAGCCAGAATCACGTGATGTTTTGCCATTCCGCAGCGTACAGATGAACATCGGACGTCGGACATTCTCTGCGCCATCGGAAGTATTGCGGCTCGACTTTCAGGTCTATTTCTTTGGAACCGCACTGTCGGCGTCTGCCGTTAGCCCGCTTCCTCTTTTCGGCAGAACGTTTGTCGACCTGTCCTCAAAAATAGAATTGAGAACACGCCACCAGATCCTGAGACCTAGTAGTGTTGTGAGGCGTGATTTTGTCCTTTTTTCGGCCAAACTTACAGGCCGATATGACATTTCCTGTACGTTTGAGCGTAAATAGAGACGGGACCTGCACGTACCTGTTTGAAATTCCCTGGATTTCAATACCTGCTGTGTGAACTCCGGGCATTGCTCGGCGACAGCTCGCTGCCTGTTTTAAATCGGACCTGTTTAACTATGGCTGGCGGACGCGTGAAATTGAAATTAGCGGCATGTCTGCTGTTGGGTGCTGTCCTGGCAGGCGCTTTTCTGTTGCTAAACGGAGAGCGCTCCAGCGACTCAGATTCAACGCAGCAAACGCAATACGAGCTTCCCGCCAGCGAAACAGAATGGCTGTGGGAGCTTGAGCATCGGTCCAACCTATTGGGAACCTATGGGTTCAATCGGCTGAAATCGGCATTGACCGCTGCGGATGGTGAGTCGTTGGAAAGCCTCTTCGCGGACGACTTTAAAGGGAAAATTTTCGAAAACCCTTTGACGACGGTTCTTGATGGCCGCGAGATTTCGGCAGTACGCCAGGAGTCCACTGGTTCCTTTACGACAGCGTCGTCGTCTGAATTTTCCGAACGCCTACTGGCGCTTCGTGGAACAATGAAGACGGTGTCATCCTGTAGTATTGGTGTGAAACGGATCTCCCCACTTATTCGTGTCGAAGTTGATGGTCGGTGGACGGTGCTCTCTGAAATGTGGATTCGGGGGCTGTCGGAAGATCGCCGGATTGAAGTGACGACATTATTTCGAATGGAGATAAGTCCGCCTGCCAAAGAACTGCTTTCCAGTAGTGCCTGGATTCATGAATTTGAATTACTGGAAACGACCGTATCCTCCAGTGCGAAGGTCATGTTTGATGATGTGACTGCGACTTCGGGCGTTGCCGCGTCAGAGTTGCACGACAACTGGACATCAAGCCACAAGATCAACAATCCCGGTGGCGTTTATGCGTGCGACTTCAATCGTGATGGTCAAACAGATTTTTTGGTGACGGACGTTAATCCTGTCGCCAACGGATTGTTTCAAGCGACAGGCAATGGACATTTTAAAGACGTGACAAATTTGATTGGTCTCGGGCGTATCAAGCAGACTTCGCTGTCACAGGGCAATGCTGCATTCGTGGATCTTAACAATGACGGGTGGCTGGATCTGGTCCACACGGAGGGTGCCGTGTGGGAAAATCAAGGTGGCAAAGAGTTTGTTGATCGAACGGCGGAAACGAATCTGTTTCAGGTGACTGATCACCTGAACACAGAACTGAAGTCGATCAGCGTTGCAGACTTCGATCGAGACGGCGACCTGGATCTGTACGTTTTGCGACGTCACGAAATGCCAATGTCATGGTTGCAGGAGACAGGAGCCGGGCCCGGAAATGTGCTCTGCAAGAATCTGGGCAACTGGCAGTTTGAGGACGTCACTTCCGAATCCGGAACGTACGGGCATGATAGCTTAATCTTCACGACCGTCTGGTTGGATGCCAACAATGATAACTGGCCGGATCTGGCGGTCATTAACGAATTCGGCGACAGCTTTCTGTATGTGAATCAACAGGACGGTCGTTTTGAACACCGGGACATGGCCCCGAAGAAGTCAGATTTCGGATCGATGGGCGTTGATGTCGGCGACATCGACAACGACGGATTGATCGACGTGTATGTCGCTGGTATGTATTCGAAAGCAGGTAGCCGTATTATCGGAAATCTTGCCGATGGTTCGTATCCTGCTGAGGTCATGCATCGACTTGACAGTTTAATCGATGGCAGTGAATTGTATCGCAATCGAGGTGATCTGAATTTCACTGCACAGGGGGAGAAAGATCACGTCCATAATATTGGCTGGTCGTGGGGACCGGCTCTTGCTGACTTCAACAACGATGGCTGGCTCGATATCTACGCTCCTTCCGGATACATGAGCCGCGATCGCCAAAAGCCCGATGGCTGAAACTGCCTGTGGCTGGCTGTCGTGTCACAGCCTTGTGAAAGAAACTGCACCGTTGAGCAACCTGGTGAGATTGACAAGGATCTGAAAGAATTCTGGGTCGGCAACCCGTTTGAGATCTACATGAGTCAGAATCTGAGTTCTTATGAACGCAACAGATTGTTTCTGAACACCGGAGCCGGCCAGTTTGTTGACGTCAGTTTTTCCGCTGGTGTCGATTCAGACTCCGACGGGCGGTCATCGGTTCCAATAGACATCGATAACGACGGAATGCTGGATCTGATTCTTCGCCAGGCAGGTGGTGGCCCGCTGGTCATTTTGCGAAACAGCTTTCCTGCGGCGAATTACCTAAGAGTGACGCTGCGCGGCAGGGAGAGTAACCGTCAGGGAATTGGCGCCCGGCTGGTAGCGTCCGTGGATTCGCAAAATATCGTGCGGGAAGTCTATCCTGTAAATACGTATCGATCGCAGCGGGCTCTAGCCGCCCATTTTGGGTTAGGGGCTGCAGAGGAAATTCAGCAACTGCGGATTCTGTGGCCGTCCGGTAAGGAACAGACTCTGTCAAACATCGAAGGCAATCAGCACATTCTGGTTACCGAAGGTCAGGAAGAATGGACGACGGTTACTCCGGGCCTCCCCATGGAACCCTAGTGCCGTGTCTGTAGACTCTAATGCGGGAGGCCCGCAGCCCATTCGAGCTACCGCTCGGAATTTTGCAGGTGATGCGCACGCCGTGCGCACATCATTTTGAGTAAGACTCTAACCTTCACAACAACGGTTGCTCACAAACTCTGAGGATTCTGTACTGCGGTCGCTCTGCCTTCGACAATCGTCCAGAATCCCGGAGTGATACCTGCGATCACTTCCACAATTCCGGAGGGCCAGGTGATTTCCAGGTCAACGCGCTGCAATTCTCCAATGCCTATTTGAAGTTGTTGCGAACTTGCCGATTGGAAACTACCGCCACCAATAAGTGTTCGCCGCAACGTCGGCGTCACACTTTGGACCGTCACACTTGTACCCGTTCCGTCTCTGTTCGACGTCGTTCCAATCAGCCGTATTTCGATCGATGAGTTCGAAGTCCTGGTTTGGTTGCTTAGAATGACTGAGTGATCTGCCTGGTGTGAGACGACAAAATCACAGCGCCCGTCACGGTTGAGGTCGGCAACAGCCAGTCCTCTTCCGAGCCATGCCCGTAGAAAATAGTCCCCACAAAACGAGGATATGTCGGAAAAGGCTCCATCCATTTCGTTGCGATAGAATTGCGGTGTCATTTTCCAGGGCTGACTGCCCATCCATTCCCGGTCATCCACATGCCCGTTGGCGATCACCAGATCCAGCCAGCCGTCGTTGTCTGCATCAAGGAAGGCCGTGCCAAAGCCCAGATGGCCACGACTTGGAGGCCCCAGTCCGCTACTTCGTGTGACGTCCTCGAAGAGCATTTGTCCCGGATTTTTATACAGAGTATTCGTGTCACCAAAGAAGTGTGTGAGAAACAAATCCTCGGTTCCGTTTCTGTCGTAATCTGCGGAAGCGACTCCCATGCTTGCCTGAGCATAGCCGGTTTCATTCAAGGCGATGTTGTTTTGCATAGCACACTCATGCAATCGTATGTCTGCGCCGACAGCGTCTTCTCTCATCGAAGGTTCGATGGCAAACAGGTAGTTTTCCTGGCCGTCATTCGCCACATAGATTTCCGGCTTCAGGTCGTTGTCTAAATCGACGATCACCACGCCGAGGCCCTTGCCGGAATGCTGTGCGAGGCCGGATTCCGTAGTGGCGTCTGTTGCCTGCCATGTGCCGGTTGATAGAAAAACACGATCTGTAACGCCGTCAAAAATGGCCGGCGAGCAGCCCACATAACCACTGGGACTCGCCGCGTTCGGGCATAACGTGGGGGCTGTGTCGGATTCCGCGAGATAGTTCACGACGTACAGGTCCGTCCATCCATCCTGATTCATATCAGCGAACGCTGCACTGGAACTCCACTCAGGTACGGTCACCCCCATGGCTACGGAAACCTCTGTAAAGGTGCCATCACCATGGTTCCGCCAAAAACTGTTGTTTCCGAATGCCGTTAGATACAGGTCGGCGAACCCGTCGCCGTCCCAGTCGCCGACTGCACATCCATGATCGAATCCGTGTTGCACCAGACCGGACGCACCACTGACTTCCTGAAAACGCATCTCTCCACGATTCCTGAACAGTGCCCCCGGTGTCGTGAATTTCGCTTCATTGAGCGGCAGTTTGGAGCCGTTCGTCATGTAGACATCTTCGAACCCGTCCAGGTCGTAGTCGATGATTGCGACTCCACCACCGTTGACTTCAGTGATTCGTCTTCTGGGAGAAATGTCGTCGTAGCGCTCGAAACGGAATCCCGATTCCGGGCCGATCGTTACGAAGTGCGGGATCACACCTGGCGGTCGCAGAGACGCAGCGGGCGTCACTTTAGCCGGGGCTTTGACTTGCAGTGGCGGATTATCCGGAGCCGCGACCCGGTCACCACATCCAGTCAGGCAAAGTGCAAAAACAGCGCAGCAGGTGGTAAACCGTAGGCCGCGGGATCTGTCTGTCTGCAGAGTGCGCGTCCTCACTTTGCCGTGTCCTTGTTTTGAAGTCGACTGGCGATGCGATCACTGTGCCATCGAAAGATTTCGGCTGCTTTTGTCATGTCGATTTGCTCACACATTTCTGCAAGTTCTCTGGCTGCTTCAGCGGATTGTTCAGTCACTCTGGCCATACCAACGCGAATGCGAGACAGAATCAGTGATCTCTGTTGGGCAGCCATTTGATTTTCCGCCTGGTCGAGTTTTCCATAGGCTTTCGCAAGGCCCATGTGGACAGCTGGGTCCGACGCATCAGACTTCAATGCCCGTTGAAATTCCTGAATGGCATCCGCCCAGCGTCCTTCATGCAGTGCCAGTTCTCCTCGAAGTGCTGAGATCAGGTGTAATTCGTGCTCCCGATGACTCTCGGGAGTTTTCAAGATCTGTGCAATCGCAGCCCAGTCATTCTGTTCAAAACAACATTCTAAAACAGCGGCTTTGCACGCCGGATGGTCGGGGAAGGCTTTTACAAGATCTGCCAATATAGTCCGTGATTCGGACAGTTTTCCTTCGCCTGTCAGATACCGCGCCAGGGAGATGTTTAAGAGCAGGTTGGTGTTGTCTTTCCTTAGAAAATCGTTGAGTCGCGTCCGGCCGGTCGACTCATTCCAGATGAGCAGACGCGGGAAGAAATATTGTTTTGAATCCATGAGATCGATCTGTCTGGATTCATGAGCTGCCGCCAGCACCTGGCTACGTTCATCAAGTCGCAGCTGGACGGAAAGTAGAAAACTCAACCATTTCCGAGCCGCTGTGATGTTACTTTGCGGTACTTTCGGATCACCTTTGGACAGTACAAGAAACCGCCGGAAACTCCTCTCCGCATCGTGTGCAAGATTCAGCCGAACCATTACCTGAGCTTCCTGAAACCTTGCGTTGTTGCCGAATTGAGAGTGATCATCCGGCACCGCACCGAATGCAGCAACGGCGGCTTTGAGATCATTACGTTGGATGGCCAGTTCTCCGGCCATCATCAATGTCTCGATGTGGTTTGGCGTCCGACCGGTTGCGAGTTGCCATTTGTTTGCGGCTAATCGGTAATGAGCATCAGACAGCCCCTCCGGGATTTTGGTGGCATGCGACAGATTCCACCACAGCACGGCAAGACTACAAACGCATACGGCAACTGCCGCAAGGCGAATGCGCCATGCCTTCCTGGGTGTGTCGTTGCTGTTTGTCTGGTCAATCGTCATGGCGTCTGCCGACTTTTGCCGGGCACATCCTTGTTCTTACCTGCCGCATCAATGACGGCTTGCATCCGATCACGCAGGCGTTGCTCGGTGTGCTGCTCGGTGAGTCGATTTGCATTGGCCAATGCCTGGATAAGCCATTCGCGGACCGGCATTAATGTTGGGTCAAGTTGCAAAGCCTGTTGAGCGGCCGCAATCCCTTCTTCCGGCCTTCCCAACTGCTGCAGAATGTCGGCTCGCAAACTGTGAAATCGGGCTTCCTGCGGATCAAGTTCGATCATCCGGTCGGCACACAACAGTGCGGCGGCCCATCGTGAATCCAGATAGTTGAGCGTCAGCAGGCTGCCGACCGCTGTCTCCTCACTCGCCGGGTTTGTTTTCGCTCTTTCAAAATAATCTCGTGCCGCCGCTCGTGCGTTTCTTTGCCTGAAGAACGCTCCCATCAGTGTCAGTGCATTTTCATCATTTGGTGCTGCCTTCAGGACCGGCTTCAGCAATTCAGGGAATGATGCTGGTGCCGGTGATCCCTTTTTGTCCAGGTAGAACCAAATTGCGGTGGCCAAAGCTCGGCTTGATTCCCAGTCAGTCAGCCGCTTGTTGGCACCGTCAATGAATTCCAGTCGTACTTCCTCCGACGGCGATGATGTTGTTTCCAACGTCTCATGGCGACGCATGATCCGATGATCGCTCTGTGTCACGTGCGACACGTTGTTTGAAGACTTGTCTGGCATGTGGCAGATACGACACGCGTCACTGTGGAGTTCACGGGCGTCCTGTGATTCTGTGCAGTCGTCTTTGTTGTGGCAGGTATAGCATCGACTGCGGTAGAAAGCATCTTTTTCAGCGGGTGACGGAACTTGATGAGGATTATGGCAGGAGATGCAGCCCAGTTGTCCCTGGCTTGCCACATAGCACCGACTGGCCCGCATTTGCTGAACGTGATTCACGGCTCGGGTCTGGCCATCCTTTGCAATATCGACTCCCGCATCCAGAACAGTCCAGATTGATTCGAGGTTCATTCCCGGGCGAAAATCAAAATGGCTTCGACCTGGTCGCAGGACGCGTGCCGTGGCTTGCAGGTGGCATTGATTGCAGACACTTTCCCGCTCGGTATGTGGAAGCCTTGACGGATTGACGATCGGATCGTCAACACGCTCCACGAGCTTTCCGGATTCATGCAGCGCGACGTGATCCCCGCCAGCTCCATGGCAGTTTTCACAGCCAATGCTCATTTCCTCGAACACGGTGCTCCTGTAACGGTTCAGTGATCTACCTGACGTAGCGACACGTCCGGCGTGGCACGCCAAACACTCGTCAGTCACGCGGCGGCGAAAGCGACGTGTGTCATCCTTAACGTAGCCTGGAGACAGGTCCCATTTCTCTGCTTCGGAATACCAGTTCAGCGGCGACTGAAACAGGAGTTCACCCTGCTGGTGAAGGTAGGCGTGCGCTCTTCTCCCGGAACCAACAACAAAGTGCATTTGGAGTGCTTGATCAAAAATCAGATTTTGGTCCACATCCAGCATCTTTTCGTGATGAAACAACTTGCCATCTTCAGCATAGCTAACTTCGTAGAATCGCGAAATTCCGTCCACTCGCCTTGTGAGCTCATTGTCATGAGGGACCACTTCATCGACATTTTTGATCGAATTGGCCATCGGGTGCGTTTGAAACGTCTCCGCGATTTTCGCATGACATGTTGCGCACGTCTTGCTGCCGACATACCCCAGATCGCCTGGTGGAATCCACGCTGCTTCGTCGCTGGGCACATTGGGCTTTTGTTGTGTCACCGGAGCTGGTGCTGGCGATTTGGTACCACAACCGGAAAAAAGAGTCAGCAACAGCGCCGCAATCAGTAACGAGGCGTTCGTCCCCGGAATCGATCCCCGTTCCAGTCCGCTCCGAGAGGGACTGTTATCGCTGCTGCAACCGTGCTCAGTGCTGGCATGTTTCCCGAGATGCCTGTCGCGAACTGGAATTTCAACGGAATCTGAAGTCACGATTGTTGTCCACCGTCGCGCCGGTCTACGACTACCTGCATGTTGCACGCATTTGGCCTCACGACCAGACTATACGAATCGTTAGGGCGCCTGACGATCCAGCTCTTTCGCCTGTCCATAATTATGCCAGAATCGTCAGGAAAATGCGATGTACGGGAATTTTCAGGCGGCAACGAAAGGCGATGAATATTGCTCGTTCGCGTAATTCAAAATGCCCTGGCAAGAACACGATTGTGAGCCGGAGCGAAGTCTGGCGCCCCAGTTTATCTGTGCCAGATGGATTTCCGCTGTTGTAATGTTGTGTTGGTTACTCTAGCAGTCCTGTCACCAAAGACTTCGATCGTCGGTGTCTGACTGCTGGGGAAGATGCGGTCGCTGATGACCGCTTCGCCGTCGTTGATGAAGACTTCGATGGATGATCGATCGACGATGACGTGCACACTTGCTGCACCGTCGATCAAGCGCGTTGGAGCTTCGTGTCGGCCGGCGAACGCCTTGTGGAAATTGACATTCCCGGATTTCTTTCGATCGACATAGACCACGCCGGGATCGCTGTCGTAGCCCACTTCTGTGAATTCATCGTCGCCCGTTCGAATCCGAAACCCGCACGATCGCGCAGTTCCTGGTTGCAGCGTCGCGCTCAACGCGAAGTTCATATCTGTCATGTCGCCGGGATTCGTAATGGCAGCCGGGGGCCATGTTGCTTGAGTTGTGTCGAGCGGGATCGTGCTGGTCGTCAGCTTGCTGAGTTCTGTGACAGGTCGCTGCATCATCACGTAGCGTTGAGTTCTTGTACCGTCTGCCGCCGGAACTTTTCGCAGGGTCAACGTGCGAGGAACGGACAGGCAACTGCGCCAGGGGGACGTCGGCACAAGGCAGGTTTCCCAATTGTTGAACCAGCCCAGCCAGATGCGCCGACCGTCGGATTCCGGGATGTCCGACCAGCTGACCGGGGCGTAAAAGTCGCGGCCGTAATCGACCCACTGAGCGTCCTGCAGCGTTGTGAATGTGGTGCCATCGAATTCGCCGACAAAGTACTCGCCGCCGCTGCCGCCAGCGACGGAACCGCTGCCCATGTCGGCTTCGAGTACCCACAGTTTTCTGCCCGCTTCGTTCTCGACCGGAAGTTCGAACAAGTCAGGACATTCCCAGTTCGGTTTGGTTTTCGCACCTGCGGGGCCGAAGCGGCTGAGTTCGATCCACCGTTTTAAGTCGACTGATGCATAGAAGACCAGGACTTTTTCGACCGCCAGTGACACCACCATTATCCAACGTTTGGTGGGTGCATGCCAGAAGACTTTGGGGTCGCGGAAGTCCGGGTTGTTGAGGTCCAGGACCGGGTTGTTTGCGTGCTTTGTCCATGTGCGACCGTCGTCGTTGCTGTACGCAAGGTTCTGTACCTGCTTGCCATGTCCGTGTCCCGTGTAGACGGCTACCATCGGAGGTCTTGTGGTGCTGCCGAAGCCAGAGGTGTTGTTGTGATCGACCACACAGCAGCCACTGAATGCCATCACGCCGTCTTCTTCCGGAAGCGCCAGTGGCAGATGTTTCCAGTGAGCCAGATCGCGGCTGACTGCATGCCCCCAGCTCATGTGGCCCCAGGAATTTCCGGCCGGATTGCATTGGTAGAACAGATGGTATTCACCATTATGAAACACCAGTCCGTTGGGGTCGTTCATCCAGTTGATTTCCGGAGTGAAGTGAGCCTGCGGGCGGAGTGCTTCGTTTAAGTAATCTGCAGACTTGCGATAGTCCGCCAGCTGGCCGGTGAGATCGAATCGCTCCGGGGGTTCATTGGTCTGGACGATCTGATCGATCAGGATGTGGCCCCATCCTCCGGTGGCCTTGTCGAAAATTCTTAGCGTTGCGGTTTTGCCCGCGAACTCACGAACATCCCAATTGGCAGATTCAAGCGACTCGGATTCGGGGCCGGTTTTCGCACGCACGCGATTTCCGTCGATCAGAAGTTCCATGCCGACACTGTCTTTGTGCGGGCCGCCACCGATCAAAAATGCGATGTGGGAACGTTCGATCCGGAACTCGCGACTGGTAGCGTTTCCGATAGTCGCGTCGCCATTGAAAAACGTATTCACCAAATGTGCGCCACGATAACCACTGACCTCCATTTGTCCTGGCAGGTCACCTGCAGCGGGGGCAGCTCCAAACGCTTCGCCGGTTACTGTCCAGCCGTCGTATGTCCCGGATTCGAAGTCTGCGATCACCAGGTCTTCGGCAAAAACAGCTGTCAGGCAGTTAAGCACTACCAACAAGGAGTAGATGGCGGTGAACTGGTTGCTGGATTTCATGAGCATCAAAATGGTGACTGTTGTTTTGTGGTGAATCGCGACGATGGTTGAGCGTTTCCGGAGTCTATTCGAATTACTTCGCCGGATTCATGCGTTCAGCAGTCCACTTTCTCAGCATGTTACGAATTTGCCGGGTCTCTGCGAGAAACCCGCTTGTGTCGGGGTTGCCGTGTTCGATCGCCCAGGGACCCTTAAAGCCAGCGTCCCATGCAATGTCGAAGCAGCGTTTCAAGTCATACGCATTGTGTTTACCGTTGGGGCCGAGTTGCTTTGCTTTGAAATCGCAAGTGACGGCCCGCGGAAATGCAGCTTTCAGGCCGTCGTAGCGGATGTCGTTGCTGTTCCAGTTGCCGGTGTCCGGACACGCGGCGACGTTGTGACCAATCGCGGCGATCAGTTGTGATACTGACGTAGGATCGCTTTGCATCCATCCGAAATTCTCGACCAGCATCTGGACCTTTTTGTCTGCGGCATAGTCGCAGAGTTCCTGATAGCTGGCGATGTGGATCTTCTGGTTTGGTGTTTCCTTTTGCGGCAATGGTCGTGCCCAGCGGCATCCCAGTTCCGAGGCGACGTCGATTGAGCGTTTGTATTCTGCCAACGCTCGCTGGCGAATGGTGTTGTCAGCGCTGTTCATGTCGAAGCCGCGTTGATTCATCTTTAGGTTTGTCAGAACGCAGCCCGCTTTCTCCGTGGCGGCACGCAGTCTGGAAAGATAGGCGCTGTCGACTTTCGCGAAGTCTGGAAATGACGTTGTGTTCAGGTCCACAACAGTCAGGTCCAGTTCGTCGCGCAGGATCTGTGGTAACTCCAGCAGCGTGAAGTTTCTCCCTGTTGCGCGACCAGTCAGCTGAGCCGCGGCTGCTGCTGAGACGATGCCGATGGCACCCTGAAGTTTTGGATCCGATTCAGTGGCTGTCGCGGCTGTTACGCTTTTTTGAACGATCGGGCCAACGACTGCCAAGGTGCTGCAGGCGAGGAAGTTTCGACGAGTTTGTGGTTTCTGAAACATGATGGATCCTTCGCACTGAAAAATCAGTATCGCGATTTTAAAAATGCGACAGCCGTAGCATAGAAGAAAGCGTACCCGATCACCGATGTGGCGAACTTGCTGAAGGTTCGCGTCGGCGTCAACCGCGACACACGTTTGGTGAGCCAGACAAAGGGCAGGGCACCCGCAAACCCGGTCAGAAACGCCCACTCAAATACCAAACTTAACCGACGACACGCCAAAAAGTACAGCAGGCTGACTGTCAGGAAGGCAAACAGCGGGATTCTTCGCCGCAACGCCAACCGCAGCGCATTTTCTGATTCGTGAGGCGAGGCAGAACGTGGAGTTGCGACGACATATTCCAACGCCGCGAACAGGCAGATGTGCCATGTGAAGACGAACTCTGCCGTCAGGTGACCGAGCAGCGTTGTGCCAATCGCTCCCAGGAATGTGGTCGACACAAAGTTCAGTGTATCTGTCTTCGTCAGCTTCGGGTTGAGCGACTGAGTCGCGGACGTCAGCAGTCTGCCAATCAGCAGGATTCCGAGACCTGCGACAAACCACTGAATCAACCAGCGATCATGCGGGATATCAAACGCGTACTCCGGTTCAACGGCAAGTACGATTGCTGCCAGGTTGTAGTATTGCTGCTGCGGCAAATCGCCCACTTTCAGCGTGGCGACAGCGGGTATCGTTTGCGGGTCGCCAAGATAAACACAGACGGCCTGGCTTTGATTACGAACGTAGACGCGACCGTCGTTCAGGCAGGGTGGTGTCCAGGTTAACTCGCCACCCAGAATTGTGCAACGACACAGTTCGACGCAGCGATCAGGGTTTTGTTCAAGCAGGATCAGTTCGCCAAGTTCGTTCAGGATAATCAGTTTTCCATCGGCGGCGATGATTCCTGATTGCAGAATGTCCGCGGCGTATTTGTCGGCGTTGCTGCTGCGCCTGGGATGCCCTGTGCCAACAGACCACTTGACTTCACCGGTGGCAAATTCGATACAACGAAAGATGCCTCGGGATGGGCGTTGCGTTTTTGACTGGACATCGAAGATGTCAAATCCGTAAATATAACCGTCGACGCAGACGCTCGAACAAACATCGTTCGACATTGTTTTTGAACGCCATACTGTAGCGAGAGCTTTTTCTGAATCGTTCAGTGTGGACAGGTCGAGCAGGTATGAGCCAGCCTGAAACGGCGCTGACAGCCACAGGTGGGGTTCCTGATAAATCGGCCATGCCGAGTGTTCGTCGTAGCCATGTGACAACGCGATCTTTTTCTGCAGCTGACCGGTCCTGCGATCGAGGATCAACGCACAGTTCTGCATATAGCACACAACCAGTGGTTCCCCGTTTAGCTCGATCGGAAACGCGGGTGAATAGCTGGCCGGTTCACTGGTCGCGCGCCAGAGCTCTGTGCCCGATTTGCAGTCAAACGCGACGACGCCGGCCTGCAGACCGCCGACCGGAAGGATCACCATGTCGTCGATCACAGTTGGTGAACACGCGTAACCGAAATCGCAGCCTTCGATACCGTAGGTCTTTAGTAGATCGATCGACCAGTTTAGTGTGCCGTTCGATTGTTCGACACAGCCCAGGAGTCCATCGGGCGAAGTGAAGTAGACGCGTCCGTCGTACAGCGTCGGTGTACTTCGCGGGCCGGGATAAACACCGGCCGCTTCATAGGGCCAGTCGTAGCGGTATTCCCAAACCGTCTTGCCGGTATCCGCTTCCAGGCAATACAGGTACTGCCCCGTCATATTCTGAGCCTGCGTATAAACGCGATCGCCCGCAGCAACGAATGCAGAATAGCCCTGGCCCAGTTTTCTGATCCACA
>CALFOL010000759.1 GCA_937919915.1 uncultured Planctomycetaceae bacterium | reverse complement strand
TGAAGCACGGGGTGGTCATTCATTATGTGCGATTATTTGTGAGCGGGTGCTTACATCTTTTGCAAACCGTCCTGACTGCTCAACCCTGCGCGACAACTTCCGTGCGATACGGTGGAGCCAACCGGCCGGCTTTAATGATTCCGCCCTGCATCACGGCAAGAAACCGGTCGCGGTTTTCGAGTACCGAAATGTCCTGCAGGACGTCTGCGTCGACGACAAGAACGTCCCCCAGCTTGCCAACTTCCAGCGTACCTGTCTGGTCCGCGATCCCGGTAATTTCCGCCCCTGTCTTTGTGGCACACACGATGGTTTCCATCGGCGAAAAACCGACCTCATTGGTGAAGTAGGTTAACTCTCGCGCATAGTCGCCGTGAGGATTCCAGCCAAATCCGTAGTCGCCCCCCATCCCCACGCGGCCGCCAGCACGCAGGATTCGCAACGCACTTTCCGCTCCACCATCGAGTGTTTCCTGATGGCCATCGATCACGCGTTGTGACAGCCCGAAGTCTTTGCCATGGATCACACTCGCCTTTTCGAAGTACAACGCTGGCACCACCGGGACATCACGTTCAAGCAGTAGATCGAGAGCTTCATCGTCCATAAACGTGGCATGTTCCAGCGTGTCATATCCGGCTCGCAGAGCGTTTTTGATTCCTTCCGTCGCTCGGCAATGTCCGGTCACTTTCATGCTGTGATTGTGCGCCATCTGAACCACCGCATGCATTTCTTCGAACGTCATGCACAGTGTGTGGTGATCGTTCGCGTCCGGAGCGGCTGCGTCTCCCGTGGGATACGTCTTCACCCATTGCACACCATCCTTCACCAGGGCGCGAACGGCTCTGCGAGCGTCGTCAACACCATTAATGATGAAGACCAATCCCTCCATGCCGATTTTACGGAACTCGGGATTCCAATCCATCAGACCGCCGGCAGAACAGATTTCCCGGCCAGACGTTGCCAGACGCGGCCCCGGAATCAAATCGTTTTCGATCGCCGTCTTCAGCCAGACATCAACGTTGAACAGGCAACCGCCGGATCGCGCTGACGTGTACCCACACTCCAGAAGTAATCGGCAATTGACCGATGACAGCAGACTAACGTATTCCACGGGATACTTGATATCCAGATCTTCAAGCGACTTGATATTGAAGTAGGTCGCATGAAAGTGCGATTCGATCAACCCCGGCATGATTGTGCCGCCATTTGCGTCGATGACTTCCGCACCTTCCGCAACAGTGGGCGCCGTTTCCGCCGCCCCGACGTAGCTGATCACGCCATCCGTGATCACCACAACGCCGTTTGCAACAACGTCGCCGCCGGTTCCATCGATCACCTGGCCATTTTGAATCACCGTTGTGCCGGTTGCACATCTCATGAATTGCCCTTTTGCAAAGCGGTATAAAAATCAAAAATTAACACACAAAACGTCAGATCAACTCAGCGATCGGCTCGCCGAACGGCAACATCGGCATCGGCCGGCCGCCGTGGTCGAGGAACTCGTGAGTGTAATCGACGCCCAGATGGCGATACACGGTCGCCCACAAATCGTTCGGCGTCATCGCGCGACTGATTGGTTCTTCGCCCTTGCTGTTCGTGGCACCGATGACTTGCCCTGTTCGCATTCCACCACCGGACACCAGCATGCTCATCGCGCGAGGCCAGTGATCGCGGCCTGGTTGTGTTACTTTCGTTTGCGATCCGATGGTATTGCTGATACGCGGCGTGCGGCCGAATTCTCCCGTGACGACCAGCATCACTTTCTTGTCCAGACCGCGAGCATAGAGATCTTCGATCATCGCCGTGATGGTGTTGTCGTAAATCGGGAAACGCATCTTCGCATCATCGAACAGATGGCAGTTCACCGCGTGCGAATCCCAGTTGTACGTCCCGTACTTTGGCATCGCGATTCCCGACTGATAGGGATTCTCCATCACGACAGTAACCCAAGGCACTCCGCGTTCAACAAGTCGGCGAGCCAACAGAGCTCGCTGTCCCCAGCCGTGACGGCCGAAACGATCACGGACAGCGGCTTCTTCCTGAGTCATATCAAACGCATCACGCACGTTGTCCGACGTCAGCATCTCAACCGCGCGTTCGTTGAATTTGTCCATGCTGTGCATCACCGCGCGATCATCCACCTGGCGTTTCAGACGATCAAAGCCCTGCAGCAAGGTCACACGATCATCCAGCCGCCCGGCCACCGACTTGTCCATACCCACGTTCGCGACTTTAAAGTCGTCACTGTTGGGATCATTGGAAATTCGGAACGGGTGCGTGTGGTTGCCCAGATACGCAGAACCGAAACTGAACGTGTCGATACTGTTTACTCGGCCGGAACCAAGCACCATATAATTCGGCAGTCCACCGGTGTTGCGAACGTTCTCCAGGACCGCCGACGCCATCGAACCCACGCACGGTTTGTCGTTCACAAAACCTGTCGGCGTGGCTGGATCTCGGCCGGTCAGAAATCGTTTGTGACCACCACCATGGTCGGCAAAGTCGTGAGCGATCGAACGGATGATGTTGAATTTATCTGCAATCTTCGCGTGCTTCGGCAGCAGCTCGCAAACATCCAGCCCGGGCACGTTCGTCGCGATCGGATTAAACAACCCACGATAATCGCTCGGAGCATCCGGCTTCATATCGTACGTTTCCATGTGCGGCGGTCCACCCGGCAGCCATACAAAGATCACAGACGTATCTGCCGGAATACCGCCAATCGCAGCCGCCGAAGCTTCCCGCGCCTGCAACAGGCCGCCCAGGCCAAGCCCACCGACAGCGGCAGCTCCGTATTCGAGAAAGGAGCGGCGGGAAACCGGTCCGCCGCATCGCAAACTATTCGCTGGTGTTTGATTTGAAGACATCGTTTTGTCCATTCACGTAGGTCAATCGCCAAAGTAGCCGTCACGCTCCGCCGTGACGAGCCGCGCTTTGTCGACGCTTAGATCAGCTAAGAAGCTGATCGGATATATGTTAATTTCAGGTCTTTCGTCCGGTCGCAGGTCCATAACTTCGTTCGATAGTTGTCACTGCGCCGCTCATCACGGCGGAGCGTGATGGCTACTTTTCTGTAACCGTCAGATACACCGGGTTGCTGGCATAGTTTGTTGTAATAGAAAACGTAATCGGCACGCGTGCCAACGCAGCGATCGGAAGTCGTTCCACCAGCAACGCTTTGTCGCTGGCTTCCAGAATGATTTTCCCTTCCAAAGTATCGCCGCTCAATCGACCAGTACTTTCCTTCGCAACGGTAACACCAGGTGGTAACTGGTCTCCGAAGTTACTCGTAAAATACATAAACGCCAGGGCCACAGTCACGGGTTCTTTGAAATCCTTGTTGCGTTCGATCCGAATATTGAACTCCGCCTTCCCACCGCGTTTCAGATTCACTTCCGTGGGTTCAGCAACAACGCTTAGGAGGTCCAGTGGTTCGACGACGCCCACGATGGAAGTCTTCACCGGCCAGCGAGCCTGTCCTCCGCCCTGCGTCTGCAGCTCGCACGTTATGCGTCCGTAGCGGATGACTTCCTCTTCAGCCTCGCCTCGGGAAATGCTCGCTCGACCAGCAACTCGAACCAGTGAAGCGTCCACTTTGGCTGACTTGTCTGCCACAAGGTTCACCAGGCAATGATTCATTCCGGCAGGAATCGTCACCGGTTCATGAGTGACTCCGGCGGGAAGTCCTTCGACGAAAATTTCGACGGGACCGGCAAATCCATGCACGCGAGTCAGTTTCGCGAACCAGGCCATTCGGGTTCCCGGTGCCAATTGCGAATAGTAGTACTCGCCATGAACTTCGAAGTCCGGGCCGGACCGTTCCGCTCGCAGATGATACTGAAACCGCTCACCGCCGCGGTCGTGCAGATCGCGAACCACGAGCGTATATTCGCCATCCGCCGCAGCTTTGAAATACGACGTTGGATCCTTGGTCTGCAGTCCGTCGTCGGGGGCGGTTAGCGTCTTTCCAGAGGGGTTCCTCACTTCCAGCACAGCGTCCAGTGACATTCCAACTCGCTGAGCCATCACGTCGAATACGAAATACTCATCTTTCTTCGCCGTGAAACGAAATCGATGCACCTGATCGGGCTCCGTGAAGCGCCCGGAGATTCCCACCGGGAAATCGAACGGCATTGCCTGATCCGGCTCGTGGTTGCCGTCAGGTGCCACAACCTGTGGAGAGTCAGTGATCAGCACGGGAATAGGATTCATTTCACCGGAGTTAGCGTTAAGCGTGAAATTCCGCCAGCCAATCGATTCGCCTTCACCGGTCACGTCGATTGTCGCTGTGGAGTGTTTTCCCAGTTGCTGTCCCACGATTTGAACTTCCGTGCGTTCGCCGCGCACGACGGCCATCGGAAAGACCGCGTCCGCATGAGGCCTGCTCGACACTTCAAGGCAGTACACGTATTTGGTGTTGCCAATGTAACGAGCATCCTGAACCGCGATGACATAGTCGCCGTCCGCTGCAAACGTATGAGCAATAAAGGCATCGCCACCGACGTAGTTGTCATTCTGAGCCAGCACCTGACCAGTTGTCGTCATCAGCGTGAGCAGCGGGTTCATCAGATAGGTACCGTTTCCGGACTGCATGCTATGCACCGCTTCGGTGACTCGCTGAGCAAACACTTCGAATGTCACCGACTGACCCGCCTTTGCCGTGATGCGGTAACAATCGACGTCTTCTGTTTTCTCGCAGGTTCCGGCAATGGCCGACGGCACAGTAACCACCTGGGCGTTTTTCGGCAGACCGTTCTCGGTTTTTTCGTCTTCCGCAATCACGGGAAGATCAGTCACCATCAAATGTGCCACGCTCGAGACGGCCGTCTTTGTGGCAATGCGGTATTCGTAAATCCCAGGCAACTGTTCGGCGGGAACATCGACACTAAACCGAAACGGATAACCCGGACGACCACGTCCCTTGCGCGGAGCATCGATGGGCTTCGTTTCCAGAAACTTCGCCGTGATCCCCGGCTGATCGAACAGCACCTTGTAAGCACCGTCCAGCGTAAAGTTCGACCGAACGTTTATCTCCGATGTCTTACCGCGCTGGACGACAACCGGTGTCGTTGAACCCAGTTGACGAAAACCGACCTTGGTTTCAGCGATTGCAGAAACGGATAGTAAAAACAGAGCCAATACAACCCAAAGTTTCACGGTTTACTCCTCACATTTCGTTGCTACGGGCGGACGCGGGAACAGCCAGATGCTTCCAAATCGTGTACAGCAGCAAAGCACTACCAACAAGTGAAATAACGCTGCCTGTGACCGAGACCCAGCTCCACAATTGATAATGCTTCACAATTTCACTGGGCTTAATTCCCGCTGGACCAATGATCATTTCTGAGAGAATGTGCGGTGATTTGTAACGAACAAAGACCTCCACGAACTCCCCCAACGCCAGCAACACGAATCCGACGACGAACATCTTCCCCATCGATTTAGCACCTTGAATCCGTTCCATACTCTCTTTGTAGGGATTGTCGTTCATCTCGCGGCACCTGATTCTGTGTGGCCAAAGTAGTCGTCACTGTCCCAGTGACGCACTTTGCGGGAAGGCATCTCTCCAAAATAAGTGGCTTTCGCCGTGATGTAGCGTTTCGCAAATATTGTGTTTCGATCGAACGCGGTTGTGGGCAATGTCTGTGATCACGGCGATGGCAATTTGACCTGCGGTGATGCCTTGCCGCAAAGCTCGTCACTCGGAGAGTGACGTCTACTTTACCCCATAAATTCCGTGATCACATTTCCATGACACAACGTCATGGGCCGGCCGTCCGGCGTTACGTGAGTTGTCTCCAGCCGAATCCCAAGCTTTGAATAAATCGTTGCCGCAACGTCGGCTGGGTAATACTCCTTGCCAACAGGACGCTCGCCGATGTCGTCGGTTTCACCCAGAACCAGCCCGCCCGGAGTCCCCGCGCCGGCCATGCACAGAACGCTGGCCGACGACCAGTGATCTCGACCCGCCGCGGAATTAATGATCGGCGTGCGGCCAAAGTCTGTCATCCATACAACCAGCGTGGAATCCAGCAGACCGCGTTCCTGAAGATCCGCCACCAGCGCCGGAAACGCCTGGTCCAATGGCGGCAGTAGCTTCTTCAATCCTGCGAAGTTCTTTGTATGAGTATCCCAGCCACCGCTGCTGACCGTGACGAAACGTGTTCCGGCTTCAATCAGTCGTCGCGCCAGCAGGCAGCTCTGCCCAAGGTTGTGACGTCCGTAATCGTCGCGAGTGGCGTCGCTTTCTTCGGCGAGGTCGAAGGCTGTTTGAGTTGCCTTCGACGTCATGATACTGAACGCGTTTTGATAATGTTCGTCGACAGCTCCCAAAACATCGGACTGTTTTTCCAGGTTGCGTTGAAACGTATCGATTGACGTCAGAGCATGGCGGCGGTTTTCCATTCGCGCCGCGGTGATGCCGCCGTACGGTTTAATGTCGCGAACCGTAAAGCTCTTACTGTTGGGATCACCGGGAATCTCGAACGGGTTGTGAGCGATCCCCAGATAACCCGCGAGACCTCCGTTGAATCGGCGGTCCACTTGAGTTCCCACCTGAATGAAGGGAGGAATCGTGCCCTTGAATCCCTTTTCCTTCGCGATCACAGAACCAAACGTCGGATACGTGATCGACGGATTGAACTTATGCCCCGACATCATGAACGCGTCGGCCGTGCCATGGCTGCCGTTCTGCGGATTCAGATTCCGCATAACAGAAAACCGACCGACCTCTTTCGCGAAGCGTGGCATCTGATCGGTGAACTGCACGCCCGGCAAAGCTGTATCGATCACGCCAAAGTCACCGCGCACTTCGGAACGGGCATTCGGCTTCGGATCCAGCGTATCATGATGACTGGTGCCGCCGCGCGTCCAGATCAGAATGCAGTTGGTGTCTTTGCGACCGGTTTGAGACTCAGCCGCACGCAGCAGACTATCAAGAGAAAGCCCCACGCCGCTTAACGCACCAACCTGCAACAGGAAGTGACGACGGCTGGATGATTCGCAGTTGGATTGCTGTTGAGGAAACAGGTTCAGCACGGCAGGCACCTTAAAGGCGGGAGGTGTGGGGCTGGAACTATGCTCGAATAGGTGGGATGGAGGGTCGAACACAGCTTTTTCCGGAGTCACAATTGTATCGGCACTCCGAACCCGGGTAAACTTGCAAACCACGCCTGATTCAACGATTCGAGAACTGATCAGTTTTCGGCATCGCCTCCCTCCTTCACAACCCCGAATACCCGCAACTGCGGTCGCCACGCAGCCGTCCGTCAACGAATTCCCACCTCAATCACCTCGCATTCAGGGTCCCACCATGCCGTCTTACCTGCAATTGATGGCTTACGTTTTGACGACAACGTGCTCGATCGCGTTGAACGCCACATCGCTAAAAACCGCCACGGCCAGCGAACTGGACGTGCAACCACCGAGGGTGGAACTCGCTGGCCCGCATGAACGCGCACAGCTGGCTGTAACACTCGGAGTCAACACAGAACGACCTGCTGACGCAACGCGATCTGTCACGTACGAAAATCTGGCTCCAACAATCCTGTCGGTTTCAACAACGGGACTTATCACACCGCTGCAAAATGGCGAAGGATCCATTCGCGTTCATCACGACACAACAACGATTGATGTCGCCGTTGCCATTTCGAACATCGAAGACACGGCCGCCCGTTTTCGCAAACACGTGATGCCTGTCCTGAACAAAACCGGGTGCACTCAGGGAGCCTGCCATGCAGCGCAATATGGCAAGGGCGACCTGAAACTTTCGCTGCTCGGGTACGCTCCCGAACAGGACCACCCTGCCCTTGTCCGCGATCGACAGCAGCGACGAATTTCTCTCGTCCAACCACAAGACAGCCTGTTGCTGAAGAAGGCGAGTCTGGAAGTCAGTCACGGTGGCGGCCAGCGTTTTGCGAAGCACTCCTACGAATACCAGATCCTCCGAGACTGGATCGCCAGCGGTGCTGCAAAGCCGGATTCAAAAGAAGCCAATGTCACGGCACTAAAGATCAGCCCGCCAAGTCGCGTTTACACAATGAACGGCGTGCAACAATTGCACGTGATCGCAGAATACAGCGACGGCACCGGCCGCGATGTCACAAACGTGGCTCGCTATGACAGCCTGGACGACAGCATCGCGACCGTTGATCGATCAGGTTACATGAACATCGTCGGACACGGCCAGGCGGCGATCATGATTCGCTTCGAAGGCCAGGCGACGGTGTCTCACGTGCTGTCACCGTTCCACGAGAACGTTGACCTGACATCTTTCGTTCCCAACAATTTCATCGACGAAAAAGTACGAGATCATTGGCAGCGACTGGGCGTCACACCGTCAACGCTGTGCAGCGACGAACATTTTATTCGTCGAGCGTTCCTGGATTCCATCGGCACGCTGCCGACAATGGAACGCGTCGAATCCTTTCTTCAGTCAACAGCTGCCGACAAACGGACACAACTGGTCGACGAACTTCTGGGACTCACTGGCGACGTTGAGCGCGACATCTATGGCAACGAATGGAGTGCATGGTGGACGCTGAAGTGGGGAGATCTGCTGAGGATCAACCGCAATGACCTCGGCGACGGCGGCATGTGGTCGTTCGCCAACTGGGTGCGGAATTCGCTTCGTGAAAACAAGCCGATGGACCAGTTCGTCCGCGAAATCATTACCGCTCAGGGATCGATCTACCAAAACGGCCCAGCCAACTATTTCAAAACGGCGAAGACCCCAACAGACCTTTCCGAAACGACGGCTCAGGTATTTCTCGGCGTCCGCCTGCAATGTGCCAAGTGTCACCATCATCCGTTTGAAGTCTACAGCCAGGCAGATTACTACGGCCTGGCCGCATACTTTACTCGCGTTGGCAACAAAGGCAGTACGGACTTCGGAGCACTCGGCGCGGACACGATCATTAAGATCAATCCGACAGGTTCCATCAAGCATCCTCGCACCAGCAAAGTGATGGAACCCGCACCGCTCGGAGGAACCGCAATCGACACAACGGACGTTCGTGACCTGCGTCGGCCACTGGCGGTCTGGCTGACTTCGAAAGACAACCACTTATTCGCACGAAACATCGTCAACCGCATCTGGGGTTACTACATGGGCTTCGGTCTGGTGGAACCGATCGATGACATGCGAGCCACCAACCCGCCTTCCAACCCGGAACTCCTGGACGCCCTGGCAACAGACTTCGTCGACAGTGGCTTCGACCTGCGACACCTGATGAAGTCGATCATGCTGTCGCGCGTCTACCAGCTTGATTCCACTCCACGCCCGGAGAATTCCGCAAACGAACGACTGTACGTGCACTACAACGTCAAACGTATGCCCGCCGAAGCACTCTTGGATGCAATCGACTTCGTCTGCGGCACACAGGAACGTTTCAGTGGCGTCCCGGCGGGAACGCGAGCCATTGAACTGCCGGACCCCAACTACGCGTCGTATTTCCTCGACACTCTCGGCCGTCCACAACGAGTCATCGCCTGCGAATGCGAACGAGCATCACAACCGAATCTCGCCCAGGTACTGCACATTGCCAACGGCGACGTTGTCAACAAGAAGCTGGCTGATAAAAACGGACGGTTGACGAACCTTGAAAAATCCGATGACGGGACGGCCATCAACGAACTGTATCTACTCACCATGAGCCGTTCGCCAACACCTGCGGAATTCGCAGAGGCGGCGAAAATCATCACGAAGGCCGAGAAACGCCGCGAGGGCCTGGAAGATTTGCTGTGGGCACTGCTAAACAGCCGCGAGTTTCTGTTCGTGCACTAAAAAGTCGCCCTCACTGTCTCAGTGACGAACTTTGCGGCATGGCATCACTCACAACAGACTACCGTTGCCGTGACCTCAAGCATTCGCAAGTGTTGAGATCATGACGCTGTCTTCACACGGCCTGATTACGAACGAATCAGCTATCGCGATCAGCCCCGCGAATTTCACCCAGACACTGCCTCAGTCCGTCCACAACGGCTCCAGTATCCGATCCCAGCGCGAAAAACCGGAATCCCATTTGCTTGTGGATCTCCGTGAACCCCGGCTTCGAAAGAATGCCCGGCGTTTTCCCGTGCTGCTTACACGCATCAATCACTCGCTGCAAAGCGGCGTTGAATTCCGGTGGGGAAAAGTCTCCCGGGTGGCCCATATTCACCGACAAATCCAGCGGTCCCACGAACAATACGTCGACGCCATCGATTGCTGCAATCTGTTCCGCGGCATCAACCGCTTCTGGTGTTTCGATCTGCACGACAACTAAGCCGTTGTCGTTGGCTTCGTCAAGATAGCGCTGCCAGTTCCGACCGTAGCCAGTCGCCCGAATAACGCCCGCAACACCTCGCGAACCTTTGGGAGGATACTTCATGCTCTGCAGAGCACGCTTTGCTTCGGCAACGGAACTCACATACGGAAACATGATTCCTGCCGCACCGCTGTCCATGGCGAACTTCACGGCATCCGGGTCGACAGACCGGATTCGAACAATCGGAGCCGCCGAAGATCCACGACATGCCAGCAACAGATTTCGCAAATCCGCCTCTGTCCCGGAACCGTGTTCGAGATCAATCAGCAGCCAGTCGAAGCCAGTCGCTGCTGCAACTTCAACGCCCACTGGCGACCCAAGATTCAGGAACGTACCAGCCAGAATCTCTGACGAGAGCTTGTGTCGATCGATCCACTGCATGGTTAGCCTGTCTGCAATTTTTGGTGTGAGCCTGACGTTTTCGAGATCAGCAATGTAGCAGGTGGTCAGCGGGGATCAGAGTCAGCACCCGTCATTCATTTGCCCGGCTCAATTTCGGGAGAAACAGATTACGTCTCTGCGGGTTCTTCACACCAAATCGGCTGTCGAAGCTGTCCCCACGACTTGGCAAATCTCCGACGAATTTCTTCGGCAGTAGATCTCGTCACTGGGACGGTGACGTCTGTTTTTCGGCCGGCAATGCCAGCTCTTCTTCACTGAGGTCGACTGGAGCTCCGTCCTTCGGAACTTCAACGTGGGCTGTCCACAGGATCGCGTTCACGATCGTGCGGCGGAAGGCTTCGATCTGAAAGTTGCGGTAGAAGTGCCCCAATGTCGTTCCATACGCGCGGCCATTGTCGGGACGCTCGTAGGCCCAGCCAACGATCACGTCTTCGCCCTTTGTCGTTACCTGCAATATCGGCGTTGCCGCTTTGATGACCGGCTTCAGATAGTATTCGTCGTGCAGCTCGTACTCTTTCCAGCCACGGCAGATCGGATGATCCGGAACCAATTGCTTCAGCGGCGACTTGTCGGTACTAAGTCCGTAATTCGAAACCCAGAACCCACCGAGGTAATCGCCCCATTGGTTTCCCAGGCGATCAAGATTCTTCTCGTAGACCGACGAAGCCCAGTGAATCGTGACCAGCCCCACGCCCTTCTGCATCAACTGGTGCAGCTGTCCGCCGCCAGGACCGTCGATGAGATACTCCGCTCCCGGGCTTGAGTATAGAACAATCGTCTTCACGCCGTCCAGCATCTTCGGATCTGTCGGCCAGCCCTGTGACACAACCGTTTCGACACCTGGAGTTTTCTGCAGACACTTCGCCAGAATTTCGCTGGTGTGCACATACATGTGCGTCCCATGCGGATGATCAGGCTCCTTCCCGATCAGCAGGATTTTGGCAGGTGCAGGTTCATCAGCCACCACGACATCTGGCGTCAGGGCCAGCACACAAACGATCAACACAGAAAACAAATAGATACCGTCTCTCATAGCTTCCCTTTCGCCTCGGAACGACGTAACGCAATCAGAATGTTAGCCATTACCAGAATCGCAATCACCCAGCCATGCGGAACGCGACAGTGAACATAGTTCTTTCCAACCGTCAAATTCATTCCGCAAAAACGCAGGTCCGTCTTCTTCTCAGCCTCCCTCCTGACTCGCGCCGCCTCCATCATCGCCTGAAACCATTCAAACGTCCGCGAACTCATTCGATGATACTGAGAGTCCCACAAATCCTGCTGCCGCGAACGCATTGATACGTCCCATTTTGTTTTGCCCTGCGAGACGCCCAAATACCAACCTTGTTTCGCAAAGGACGCATGTATTCGATTCTGCGGAACAGGAGCGGAAAAACTGCCGCGCCATGTCCCACTGAAACACCAGGCGACGAAAGTCAGAAACAGCAGCGTGCGAAGACCAATCTTCAGGAACAGAGAACAGAGTTGATACATATCAATTCTCAAAGCCTGAAGTAAGTGCCATCCGTGCCGAAGCCAATTTGGGTCAGACTATCAGTATTGTTGAGTGACGCCAATCAGAACTGATACAATGTCCTGCATAGCGAAAATTGTTGGGAATGGCCGCCAGTACCAAAAGGAATCCAAAATGAATGCACTGCGATCGAGTCTTCTCGTTGGGTTAACACTGATATCACTCAGCGCACCAACCACAGCGCAGACGAATTCCGAAATCTGGCCAACGATTTCTTCACATTTTTCCGTGCCGTCCAGTTTCGCTGGTGACTTCGGAAACTATCGTTCAGTGCTGAAGTTCGATGACGGCCGCTCTGTGACATCGGCACAAGAATGGCAACAGCGCCGAGAAGAACTGCTTAATGACTGGACCAGTCTGCTGGGCAAATGGCCGCCGCTGATCACGAAACCCGACGTGGAAATACTGGCCACCGAGCGGCGTGAGAGCTTTGCTCAGCACACGATTCGGTTTCAATGGACACCAAACGAATTCACCACGGGCTATCTGCTGATTCCAGACGGCGAAGGTAAACGTCCTGCTATCGTGACGGTCTTTTATGAACCAGAAACCGCCATCGGACTGAAGGGTGAACATCGTGACTTCGCGTATCAAATGGCGATACGTGGATTCGTAACGCTTTCGATCGGCACGACGGAAGCATCAGCAGCCCAGACTTATGCGATCTACCACCCGACCATCGACGACGCCACCGTGCAACCGCTGTCGATGCTGGGATACGCAGCTGCCAACGCCTGGCATGTGTTGGCTTCGCGTCCGGAAGTCGACAGCAAACGCATCGGCATCGTGGGACATTCGTTTGGCGGCAAGTGGGCGATGTTCGCCGGTTGCCTGTTCGACAAATTCGCAGCTGTGGCCGTGTCGGACCCTGGCATCATGTTTGATACGCATCCCAGCGTGAACTATTGGGAACCGTGGTACCTGGGCTGGCACGCTCGCCCGTGGCGAAAACGCGGCGTGATTACAAACGACAATCCTGCCCACGGACTGTATCCGACACTGCTGCAGCAGAACCGCAACCTTCACGAATTGCACGCATTGCTGGCACCGCGGCCGTTTCTCGTTTCAGCCGGCGAAGTCGATCCGCCCGAACGTTGGCAGGCGTTAAATCACCTTGTCCAGGTCAACGCGCTGCTGGGACAGGAACACCGCGTCGGTATGACAAACCGCCCCGACCATTCTCCGAACCCACAATCGAACGCCGTGATCTACGCGTTCTTCGAACACTTTCTGGGGGAATAAGGAACTGTCCCGAATGACTCGTGACTGGCGATTCCAGCATTGTAAGTCGAACGGGTTAGCGTCGGGCCCGTTGAAGTAAAGTGTCGGATTTTTCGGCCCGCGGCTAACGCCGTCGGCTAACTTTCTGGAAGCCCCAGTCACGGATATCATTTCTCAGCGTGCGACGTTCCTGCTAACCTTCGCGCCATGAATACAACAGCATTACCAGACGTCGACGCCGCCGCTTCAATGTTGCAGGGGGCAATCGGCCAAATCAATTTCGCTCGTGACTACACACAGCAGCTACTCGCGGCGACACCTAAAGAATTGTGGTTCGAAATGCCAAACGAACTGCCCACCCACATTGGCTGGCAGGTAGGACATATTGCTGTCAGCCAATATGGGCTGCTTATGTTTCGCATCCGTGGGCGAGAGCCGGAAGACCTGGAAATCGTGTCAGGAAACTTTCGTAAAGCATACAGTCGGCAGACCGTTCCAAAAGCGGATACAAGCGCCCAACCGACTGCAGATGAACTACTGGAACGCTTAAACCAGATTCACAAACGGGCAATGACCGAACTGAGCAAGGTTGATCCGGCCGTGCTGCTGGAGCCTGTCGACATGCCGTATGCCGCCTACCCGACGAAACTGGGAGCCATCCTGTTCTGTCCACTGCATGAACATATTCATGCAGGACAAATCGGTCTGCTGCGACGCGCGCTGGGACTGGCATCGGTACGATAGACTCGGCCGGTGGTCGTGGCACAACGCCTGAATCGCTTAGAGCTCGCTCAGTCCTGCGACATCAACTTTGATTGGTACGCAGCTAAAATCAGTCATCTTCGCGAGGCGAAGGCTGATCCTTTTTGCCGCGACTGTCAGCAGCCGTTGTCCCGCGTTGCTGACGAGCCAATTTGCGGGCTTCGAAGTCTTCGTCCAACAACAGGTTCAGCAGGGAATCGCCATACAAGTCCCACAATGCAGACTTCTCAGCACTCTGAGGAATCGCAAACGTAATGATTCCGCACGAATTCCCGTTCGACAGGAATCGCTCCAAAGTCCCTTCAAGAGACGTGCCAGGCAGCGCGACAAAATCAAACTCCAACCATGACGAAACATCGTTTGCCACTGAGGCCGCACCGGAACTGGCAGCCACAACGCCATGCTCACGTCCAATACTACGAATATGAATCACCCGTTGAGGCTGCGATTCGCTCAGCAGGCCGCTCAGAAAACGTATTTCAGGCTCAGGCTGCTGCAGTTTCGCAGCTGCTTCTTTCCCGGATATAAACTGTCGGTTTAACGACACGCCGTTTTCGTTTTCTGTCCGAAAACGCGCGGCACCATCGGGGTTGGGATTGCGAATCACTGTCGTCTGAATGCCACCTAGAATAATCTGATTCTGGTGAACATGCTCAGCC